>JBHAFO010000028.1:0-4542 GCA_041856145.1 Alloprevotella sp. | reverse complement strand
TCTTCCTCTCAGCTTGTGCCGTAGCGGCAATGCTGAGCTCCTGTGGCAAGGGTTCTCCCTCAGCCTCTCTCAAGACCAATATTGATACCATCAGTTACGAACTCGGCGTGGCTCTTTCGCCTTCCGACGAGGAGTTGAAAGCCTATCTTACCCAGATGGGAAGCGATTCTGCGTACACCGAAGAATTTATCAAAGGTCTGCGCGACGGCGTAGCCGTGGGTGACGACAAAGCCAAGGCGGCTTATTATCAAGGCTTGCAGGCTGGTATGAACATCAAGATGCAGACAATCGCCGGCGTGGAGCATCAGCTCTTTGGCGAGAACGACTCTGTGTCGAAGCTCAATGTGAAAAATATCATTGCAGGCTTGATGGACACCCGTAAGGGCAGAACAAAGTTGAAAATCAACGGTGCACCTGCCACACGCGAGGTTGCTGGACAAGACTTGCAGGGTCGCATCGAAGTGGAGCAGAAGAAGGTTTACGAGAAGAAGTATGCCGAGGCAAAGAAGCAGAACGAGGAGTTCATGGCGAAGATTGCCAAAACACCCGGCGTGCAGTCGGCTGGCAACGGCGTCTACTACAAACCTATCAAGACAGGTACTGGTGCTTTGCCCAAGGACACTAACACTGTGGAAGTGCGCTACGTGGGTAAGCTGATCACGGGTCAAACCTTCGATTCGTCCGAGCAGCAAACGCGCTGGATGCCTTTGGCGCAAATGATCAAGGGCTTCAGCACTGCACTCGTGAAGATGCCCGTAGGTTCTAAGTGGGAGATTTACATTCCTTACAACCTTGGTTATGGCGAACTCGGGCAGGGTCCCATCACTCCCTACTCCTCTCTCATCTTCGAGGTGGAATTGGTGAGCATCAAGTAAGCCGTTCTGTAATAAAACACTGCACCTTTGCCAGTAGGGATAACCTCGGCAAAGGTGCAGTGTCGTTTTGTAAAGTAAGAGGAGCGAGCCGAGAGGCTCGTCCATTAGTAGGCGAGGGCTTGTTGGAGCTTTTGGAAATTCTTTTCCTTCGTCATATCCATGATGAGGAAGAGGTCTACGATCCACCAAATGCCACATCCGCCACCTGTGATGAGCTTCAAAACTCCCATCATCACGTCGCCTATCAAAAAGCGGTCTACACCAAGAGAGCCAACAAAGATGGAAACAAGGAGCAGAAGGGTTGGATTTTGCACATCAAGCCCCATCAACTCCATGACCCGTTCGTCGGGAAGAGCTGCGAGTTGTTGCTGGATGTACGGGATCTGTGCCTGTGGGTAGTTGTTACCTTGAGACATCAAGAAGCTACTGACTGTTTGTTGTGAAGCCATAATCTTATATTATTAAAGTGAATGTTCGTCGTTCATAGACCTCTCCTTGCCACGGCATCGCTCTGGCGAAGACGCGCTTGGCTCTGCTCGTCGGGCTACAGAAAGGTTTACTTTTTTCCCTCACTGCCATTTGTGGCTTTTTCCAAGGCAATGCGAAGGAAGGTCTCCCAGGAGTTGTCCGTACTGATGGCAGGGGGCGTGAATCGTTCTTGCTTCTGCGCCTGCTCAGCGATAGCCTCCGCCCAGGCTTCGGGGTTGTTTGGTGCAACGAACTTAGCCCCTGCGTAATGTCCAATCACTTCGTGGGCATAAGGATGGTCGGCTACGAGCACTGGAAGCCCGAAGTTGCCAGCCTCCAACAGGGGCACGCCCAACGTCTCAAGGTCGGAGGGAAAGAGGAGGGCATCTGCCGACTTGTAGAGTTGCAAGATGGTGGTAAAAGACACCTTTCCGTGGAAACAAACCTGCTTTTCCAAACCTGCCGAGCGGGTGAGTGCTTGCAAATCCTGGCGTTCTTCGGGGGCGAAGGAGGTGAAGTGGAGACGCAGACGTTCTGCGAGGGCAGGCGTGCGCTTTTTCAAAATTGCCAAAGCCTTGATGAGCAGATCGTGTCGCTTATAGACGTAGCCCGCAGCTGGGAAGTAGAAGTTATAAGTGTTCGGTTCGAACTCGTAGGGCACAACATTTGTCGTGTCAGGCAGTGCCAACTGGGGATAGAGCACCGTGATCTGTTGCTCCGAATGGCGGAATGTCTTGGCAAAGGCGGGGCGCAAGAATGGTACTTGCACAACGATATCCGCACGGCGAGGCATTAGCCAACGCATATAGGTCGGATAGAGTGCCGAGTAGAAGAAGAGAGTGCGATCCGTCTTCTTAAAGGGAAGCCAGCGACAGCGTTCGTGTGCCAAGGGGTTCTGGTAGTAAATCAGCCAAGGCGTGGTCTTGTCGTAGCGTACACCCGTGTTTTGGAACGACACGAAGGCGTCGGGACGGATGTGGTGTTCCTTGAGAAGACGTTTCAAACCGTACAAATCGAAGGTGATGCGCTGCAAGCCAATGGTTTCTACGGGGATATACTTCACATTGGGCAGAGGCGTTTGCTCCATCGTTGGGTCGAGGAAAACGAAGAAGCGGAACTCCTCGTGCGCATAGCCCATGCTGGGTAACCGTCCTTCAACGAAAGCCTGAAGAGTCGCTATGAACTGTTTGTAAATAGAGTATACACCGCTGGTGCGGGAAGCCGTCGCGATGATAACAATATTCTTCTGCATTATATTTGTGCTCTAAGTAAGATTGTTTAGACTTATGGAGAAAACGTAAGTCCCTATCCTTTATTGTTCGGATTGCTGATGTAGCGCACGAGAATCTTGTCTATTCGCATTTCGTCCATAGCTATCACACGGAGCGAGAAGGCATTCCATTCCACTTCCTCGCCCACGTGCGGGATATGCCCTAGCTCCTCGAGAACGAGTCCGCCCAGGGTGGAAAAATCGAAGTCGTCCGTGAAAATTTCTGCCTTGTCGAAGTATTCCAAGAAGTCGTAGAAAGGGCATTGTCCACTTACTATCCAACTTTCGTGATCCTTTCGCTCAATAATGTCGGGTTGTTCCAGCGGTTCGTCCAAGCTCCCCACGAGGGCTTCGAGGATGTCTTTCAAAGTGAGGATGCCGATGACGTAGCCAAACTCATCGCAGACCATGGCACAGTGGGCGCGGTGCGATTTCAATTCCTCCAAGGCTTTGTAGGCAGTCATCGTGTCGGGAAAAACGAGTGCTTGCGTGCAGATTTCTTTCAGAGCGAAGTTCGGTTTTCCAAGCACTGGGACTAAGCGTTTCAGTGATACGATGCCGACAAATTCTCCCTCCTCGTCCATCACCGGATAATTGGCGAAAGCATCTTGTGCCACTATGGCTTCGACCTCCTCGGCAGTCATTCCCAGCTCCAAACATACGATGTCAGAGCGATGAGTCATCAGGCTTTCTACACGGCGGTCGCCTAACGCCAACACGCGCTCCATAATATCTTGTTCCACCTCTTGGACTTCGCCATTGCGCGTGCCCTCCTCGATCACACTTTTGATTTCCTCTTCCGTCACGTACTGGTCTTGTGCCCGCAGGTGGAATAGCTTGATGAGTGCCTCGTTGTTCATCGACAAAAACCAAACGATGGGCTTGGAAATAATGGCTAAGAACATCATGAAGGGAGCAACTGCTCGTGCCACACCATCGGCAAAGCCAATGCCGATGCGCTTTGGGAAAAGTTCGCCGAACTCGACTTGGAGATACGTCGCCAAGACCACAATGGTTGTCTTAGCCACAAAAGGGACATAGCCTGCAGGCACTCCCCAGTTGGTAAGCAGGGCTGAGAAATCGTCAGCCAGTGCCTCGCCCGAGTAGATACCTGTGAGGATGCTCACAACGGTAATGCCCACCTGACAAGTGGAGAGGAAAAGATCGGGGTTTTCCTGAAGGTGCAATGCCGTGCGTGCTGCGGAATTGCCCGCCTTGGCATCGGCTTGCAAGCGCGTGCGCCTGGCAGAGATCAAAGCCACCTCGCTCAACGAGAAGAAACCGTTGAGGAGCACTAAGAAAAGAATGATGAGAATTTCTGTCATATATAATAAGGTGTGCACCACGCTGTGGAGGTGATGCGCCGAGGCTTACGGAATCGTTTCGCCCTCCACAAAGTTTTCGAGATACATCGTCTCGCCGTCGAATACTGCGTAAGTGTATTCACTGATCCAGTCGCCAAGAATAAAGAGGTCGGTGTTTGGAGCGATGCGCAGGTGCAACTCGATGTGCCGATGCCCGAAGACAAAAGTGTTGATCTCGGAATGTGTTTGTAAATAATGCTTGGCAAAGCGCACGAGTTCCTCTTTCTCTTCGCCTTGATAGGGAGGTTCTTTGCCGTCCTCCCGCTTGAGCCGACTCCGTTTAGCCCATTCAAGCCCAAAGGTCATGCCCCAGCGAGGGTGAATCATTGCAAAAAGGCGTTGGCAAAGTCGGTTGCGGAAAATCTTACGGAGCAAGAGGAAACCTCGCTCTTCAGTGCCCAATCCATCGCCATGCGCCAAATAAAACACACGGTCGCCAATCTCGACAGCCTCAGGCTCACGGTGCAACGTCACGCCGCACTCCCGCTCCAAATAGTCGCCCATCCAAAGGTCGTGATTGCCTACGAAATAGTGCACCTCCACGCCCATGTCGGTGAGTTCGCTC
>JBHAFO010000027.1:0-6681 GCA_041856145.1 Alloprevotella sp. | reverse complement strand
GTTCAACTTTTGATAGGCAAAGACCCTTATGTCTATACGTCCTTGCTCCAAAACCCGAAGTATAAGGACGCAAATTACCCCAGCGATTATATCCGCACGGACATCAACGAATTGGAACTCAAGGAGGAGTATGAGCAGGTGATACAACTCTTGCTCAAACATCTGGCTACGGGTAAACTCCAGGTACGCATCTATCAGAAAAATGCAGGTGCGGAGGTGGAATTTTTGCATTCCAAATGCTATATCTTCTTTGGGGAAAAGACTTCTATGGGCATCATTGGCAGTTCCAACTTCACCCAGAAGGGATTGCTTGGCAACTCGGAGTTGAACTATTTGGAAACTGATCCAACTCGTGTAACTGCCCGCCCACAGATGGGTTCTACCGTCAAGGGGCACATCTGTTGGTTCGAGGAGAAATGGGCGCAATCGCAGGAATGGACTCAAGAGTTCTTGGAGCAAATTCTCAAACGCTCCAAGATTTACAAGCAGATACAAAAAAAATCTGAGGGCTTCTCGCCCTATGAGCAATATATCAAACTGTTGCAACTCCAGTTTGGAATGATTGTAGACAAGGAGCTGGGACAACAGATTGAGAGTTATTTGCCTACTAATGTGCAGAATCTGAGTTATCAAATAGAAGCTGTCAAGCGTTGCATCAGCATTATGCAAGAACACGGGGGCTTTATGCTCGGCGATGTGGTGGGCTTAGGGAAAACCATCGTTGGAACTCTAATTGTCAAGCACTTCCTCTCTACACCCCAAGACGAAGGTCGAGAACATAAGGTGCTGATTGTTTCGCCCCCAGCCATTCTCTCAAACTGGAAGAATACGCTGAAACTCTTCGACAAGGAGGCGGAAAACAAAATTTCGCCCTATATCGATTTCGTAACCACAGGGCGCATTGGCAACCTTACGGACGACGACGATCTGGACGGTGCAGACGATGACAGCACCGACTCTGGCGACTTTGCAGAAAGTCTCCAAGAGAAAAGCTACGGGCTTATCCTCGTGGACGAAAGCCATAAGTTTCGCAACAGCGGCACGCAGATGTATCAATCGCTCGATGAACTGATTAGCAAAATCGGCTTAGAAACGGGTATCTATCCCTATATCGGACTGCTTTCAGCCACACCGCAAAACAATCGTCCCAACGATTTGAAAAATCAGATATATCTCTTTGCACGCAACCGCAATGATAGCACACTCAAGAAGGCTGAGGGAGGAAACTTGGAGCGATTCTTCAGAGATGTAAACCAAGAGTATGAACTACTCATCAGCCGAAATGTGGAATTGCCCGAGGGGGAGCGACACGACAAACTGGAGGCTCTTTCCCAAAAACTGCGTGACTGTGTGCTCTGCGATATACTCGAACGGCGCACAAGAACCGATGTGGAGAGGCACTACGAGCAGGATATGAAAGCCCAAGGCATCGTTTTCCCAAAAATTGTAGGACCCAACAACATCGACTATGTGATGAGCGATGAATTGGCAGAGCTTTTCTTTGATACAATGACCATCATTGCGCCCACCGAAGAGGACAAGTTGCAAACGGACAAATGGTTGGGCTATTTCCGCTATAGGGGCATTGAATATTTTGTAGACCCTAAAATTGAAAGCAAGTATAAAGGTCGAGGCAACCGCTCGGTAACAGATGTTTCTCGCCAGCTCGCCACGATTATGCAAATTCGTTTAGTAAAACGGCTCGAAAGCTCTTTGACCGCCTTTACCAAGTCGCTGTTGAATCTGCGCCGTTATACCGAAAATATGATCAAGATGTGGGAGAACGACACCATCTTCGTATGCCCACAGATCGATGTGAATAAGGAGCTTGACCACGATGCCAAGAGTAAGAAGCGTGGCACGTTTGTGAGCTTTGAGGACTGCGTTGCAGAGATCAGGATCAAAATTCAAAATCTGACGAAGGAAGGGAAGAACAATAAGGCGCAGAATGCCGAGTATCGGAGAGCGGATTTCAAGGAGGAGTATATTATTAAATTGAAACAAGACCTTTCGCTGATTTCCAACCTCTACGATCGCTGGGCAATGAATTCCGAAGACCCTAAGTTCGACGCCTTCAAAGAAAACCTCAAGCCAGAGCTATTCAACCCAGCGAAGAACACCTCCCAAAAGTTGGTCATCTTCTCCGAAGCCATCGACACCGTCGAGTCGCTCTGCAAAGCCGTCAAGAGCAAAGGTTTCAAACCTTTGGTCGTTACTGCTGCCACCCGTCACGACTTGGAGCAGGTCATTACTGAGAACTTCGATGCCAATTACAAGGATGAATGGAAAGACGATTACAACGTGATTATCACGACGGAAGTACTTGCTGAAGGCGTGAACCTCCATCGCGCCAACGTCATCCTCAACTATGACACCCCTTGGAACTCTACCCGACTGATGCAGCGCATTGGGCGTGTTAATCGTATTGGAAGCCGTGAACCTGAGGTGTATGTTTACAACTTTATGCCAAGTGCGCAAGGCAACGAGCAGATACAGCTTGTGCGTAAGGCGCACACGAAGTTGCAATCATTCCATGTGTTGTTTGGAGAGGACAGCAAGATTTTCTCCGAAGCGGAGGAAGTGAAGCACTACGAGATGTCCAAAGCTGTTGCAGGCGAGGAGTCGCCTCTTCTGCCCTATGTGTCTGAACTAAAACGATATAAAGAAAATTTCTCAGAGCGTTATGCCGAAATAGAAAAGGCAGAAGGCACTTGCTGGCAGATAGCGCAGGCGAAGGAAGGCACAGCTTATTTCGTCGTGAAAGCCCCTCGCAATGCAAAATTGGCTATTGCGGTGAACAAACAGGTGGACAGTGCTCCCAAGCCACAGGTCATCTCCTATCTCGACCTCTTGAAACGAATGCAGGTTGCTCCCGAAGCAAAACCTCTGCCCTTGCCCAGCGATTGGGACGCCCTCTCAAAGAGGGCTATAGATGCATACAATCAATATTTTGTACGCATCAGCCAAACACGAGCTGGCGACAAGAGTACACTGGCAAAGGGCTTTATTGTTGAATTATATAAGAGCGAAGGAATTTCTCCTAAGTCGAAAATATTGCTGGAGCAGGCAAGAAAACTTGTAGACAGAGGGAGCTTCGATATTATCAAGAAGATTCTGCATATAAAACAGGAGCTATCAGAAAAAGATACCCGCTTGTTTACTTTAGAGCAGCAGGATATTGATGACATTCTGGAGCAAGAAATCGGTAAGCTCGTCGCTCGGGTCAAGGCCAAGCAGGGCGAGCCAACAATCATATTAGGTACAATCAAATAGGCATCAGCAATGGCAGTGGATAAGATGACATTAAAGACGTATCTCGAGAGTAGCTACCAAGGTGGACAAGCTTTTCTCGAACATATCGTATTCCCCATATTTGGAGAAGACAACTTTAAGAATGAGTATGAGACCAACCTCTTGGACAATCATCCTGAATACAAAAAGCAGGCTGAGACAGTGGGCATACAAAGCGTCAAGCTCATTGGGCGCATAGATGTAGGCGTTGAACCTTTGCTGATATTTGATATTACGGTAACAAGCCACGTGCAAATGGCGCGCAATCGGGTTGGTATCCAGCAGCTCATACGGCGCATCATGAGCAACTATTCTTGTGCCTTTATGCTCTTTCACTATGAAGACAAGAGTATGTGGGAATGGCGTTTCACCTTTTGCTATAAAGGAGGTAAGCAAGAAGAGACGACCGACAGCAAGCGCTTCACCTTCCTCCTCGGGCCTGGACAGCACTGCCGCACTGCTACCGAGAATTTCCAAAAGCTCATAGACAAAAAGGAAGGGGTCGAAATCAAAGATATTCAGGACGCCTTCTCCGTCGAGGCTCTGAACAAGGAGTTCTTCGACAAGTATCGTGAACACTATGCCGACTTTGTGGAATACATCACAGGCAAACGCTATGTAAAGTCTGGCTCGAAGTGGAAAGAGGAAATAACGCAAGAGCCTCATCCTCTGCTTCAAGAACAATTTCAAGGCGATGAACGGCGGGTGCGCGACTATGTCAAAAAGCTATTGGGGCGCATCGTGTTCCTGCATTATCTACAGCGCAAGGGCTGGCTCGGTGTGCCGAAAGACAGAGCCTGGGGTGAGGGAGATAAGGCCTTTATACTCAATCTTTATAACAATGCCTCCGAAACACAAAAGGACGACTTTATCGAGCAGGTATTAGAACCGCTCTTCTACCATGCGCTCAACAAAGATCGTACCCAAGCGAACGATCTTTTCGACACAGGCGTGGCATTCAAAGGCTTAGGCACTTCGCTGCGCATTCCTTATCTCAACGGCGGATTGTTTGAGGAAGACGAGAACGACAAACTCAAAGTGCAATTTCCTGCCAGCTACTTCGAGAGAGTGCTCAACTTCTTCTCTCAATACAACTTTACCATTGATGAGAATGACCCCAGCGATGCACAAGTGGGCGTAGATCCCGAAATGTTGGGGCGCATCTTTGAGAGTCTTCTTGAGGACAACAAAGAGAAAGGCGCATTCTATACGCCCAAGGAGATTGTGCAATACATGTGCCGTGAGTCCCTCATTGCCTATCTGCGCACTGGCATAGAGAAAGAAACACTGGGTTACCATGCCATTGCAGAGTTTGTTATGAAAAATGACGCCAGCCTTCTTGTTCAAGAGGGCTGTGAAGACCTTCGCCCTATGGTGTTGGACAAGCTCAAGGATGTGAAAATCTGCGATCCAGCCATCGGCTCAGGTGCATTTCCCATGGGACTTTTGCGCGAACTCTATCATTGTCGCATAGCCCTCGAAGACCTGTCCATTCCTCCTGTCGAAATCAAAAGTCAAATCATCAAGAATAATATATATGGTGTGGACATCGAACAAGGAGCTGTGGATATCGCGCGCCTCCGCTTTTGGCTCTCCTTAGTTGTGGACGAAGACACACCACGCCCCCTGCCCAACCTCGATTATAAGATTATGCAGGGAAACTCTTTGCTGGAGAGCTATCAAGGCGTAGACCTCAGCACGCTCGTTCAACGCAAGAAGATCAATGCGGGCGACATCGTTGCAGATCTCTTTGAAGATATGACCGATGTCCACCGCCAGCAACTACGCAATGCCATCAACCGCTATTATGACGAGACGAACCATCAATGCAAAGCGCAGTTGCAACAAGAGATTGACGATGCCATTGCCAGCCAACTCGCAGAGCAAAACTATCAAATCGATTTCACAAACATAAAGCCCTCAGCCAATCCCCACTTCTTCCTTTGGCACACTTGGTTCAACGACGTATTCAATCGCCCCACAGGTCGCAACGGCTTTGACATCGTGATTGGTAATCCGCCGTATGTGGCATTACAAAACAATAATGGTGAACTTGGAAATCTTTATGCAGGACAAGGCTATCAAACTTATGCTAAGACAGGCGATATCTATTGCCTATTCTATGAGCGTGGATGGCAGTTGCTCTGCGAGGGAGGACACCTTTGTCTCATCACTTCTAACAAATGGATGCGCGCAGGCTATGGAGAAAAAACCAGAGACTTCTTAGCCAAACATACCAATCCCGAACTCCTTGTCGATTTCGGCGGGGTCAAAATCTTTGAGAATGCAACTGTTGATGTTAATACTTTGCTCTTTTCCAAGAGTGACAACCAACATCATACCATTGCAACTACTATGACCAAGCAGGATAAAGAACGCTTAAATGATTTGAGCCATTTTGTTCAGCAACACCACCAAGTTTGCGACTTCAGCACCAAAGATAGCTGGGTAATCCTCTCTGCCATTGAGCAAAGTATCAAAAGAAAGATCGAGGCGGTAGGCACGCCTCTCAAGGACTGGGATATAAATATCTATCGTGGCGTCCTTACTGGCTGCAACGATGCCTTTATTATCGATACTGCAAAGCGTAGAGAGATTCTAAACAACTGCCAATCTAAGGAAGAGCGCCAGCGTACTGCAGAGCTTATTCGACCTATTTTGCGTGGCAGAGATATTAAGAGATATGGGTATGATTGGGCAGATCTATGGCTTATTGCGACCTTTCCTGCATGCCATTATGATATAGAGCTATACCCTGCGGTTAAAAACTATCTCTTGGATTTTGGACGAGAACGACTTGAACAAACAGGTAGAACTTATACTGTTGATGGTAAGGTGGTTAAGTCTCGAAAGAAGACCAATAATAAATGGTTTGAAGTCCAAGATAGCATAAGCTATTGGGAGGATTTTGATAAGCCAAAAATTGTTTGGGGTGAAATCTCAGACCGAAGTAAGTTTGCATATGAATCAGGAGGGAAGTTTATTCCAGAAGCCACAACGTTTTTAATGGTTGGAGAGTGTCTCCTATATCTTTTTTGCGCATTAAACTCACCCTTATCAGAATGGTTCTTTTCTAAGGTTGGTACAACTACAGGTGTAGGTACTGTTAGATGGAAGAAGTACACTATTCAGCAGCTATTATTGCCAAATATTACTGACGAACAGAAGGATGTATTTGACAACCATGTTGAGCAGTACATTAAAGAAAAATTGGCAATGCCTGATTTCTCGAAGAGAATCAATGCAGAAATATACAAATCCGTCGGTCTTACTGATATAGAAATTGATTATGTTGAGAATTTCTATCCGTCACTAATATGAAGTATTAGCAGTTAGTTGCACAACTAACTGCTAATAAGTGTTTTAATCTCCGACTCTGACAACTTATAT
>JBHAFO010000026.1:0-2865 GCA_041856145.1 Alloprevotella sp. | reverse complement strand
TCAGAAACGCTACCACTTCTCCTCCTCATAGCACACGCACAAATCAACCGCCTTGATACCCTCACAAAATAGGGCACAAATCGCTCAACATCTGACTCTGTCAGAAACTTATGCGTCGCTCGCATGGATGCCTCCTATACGTGGAGCAACCCCATCAATAGTTCCTCCGTTCTCCGAGGGCTGTAGGCGATCGTAGTTATGGGAGAGCTGCTCGTTACCTACTTGCTACTTAGTTTGAGAAGCATAAGACCGCTATCTCGTCCACGTGATGGTGAGGCGGAAGTTGGTGCCGGGCATGGGATAACCTTTGACGACTTCGTAGCGTTGATTGAAGAGATTGGACACTTGGGCTGTGAATTGCCAATGGGAGAGGGAATAGGTCAGGGCAAAGTCGGAGGTGTACCACGCAGGCGTGAAATTTTCGGGCGTGTTGGCGCGCTGTTCGTATCGCTCGCCAGTGTAAATAAAAGAATAGGTTGCCGACCAGCGTTTGTAGTGCGCCTCTGTCATCAGCGAACCGCTGTGGCGAGGAATGTAGGGGATTTGGTGGCGATAGTAGGCATCGGTCGGGTCAGTGATGTCGAGGGCACGCTCGTAAGTATAGGTCGCTCGCAAATGTGCGCCCACAGCTCCAAGTTGGAGGTGGCGACCGAGGACAAGCTCCAAGCCCCGAATACTGACCTCGCCGAGGTTGAGCATTGTCCAGCGGAACATATTGGACGTGGGAATGGCTACGATTTTGTCACGCACCTTATTATAATAAATGTCCGCCTTGGCTTCCCATTCTGCCAGTTGGTAGTGCAAGCCGAGGTTGAACTGCTGTGAAGTTTCGGGGCGCAGATTGGACGTACCAACGATGGTGTAGTATTGTTCCATCATGCTTGGAAGTCGTTGCACATCCTTGAAGAAAGCACGCAGACGCAGTCCGTCCACCCACGGCAGGCGGTAGGACGCACTCAGCGAGGGCGACAAACGATGACGAGAGGGGGCAACGGCAGAGGTACGACCCTGCTCCGTGCTCCATTGATAGAGCAACGTGCCTTGGAGGTCGAGGTTGTGAGGAGCGTAACGCAGGGAAAGGGCAGAGTACAAGCCGTGACGTGTGGGGTGGGCGAAGCGGTAGAGATTGGCGTTGAGGTGGTCGTAGCTGTAATCGACAGAGAGGGCTGTGGAAACTGGAGAGGAAATTTTATATTCCTGCGCCACAGAAAAATATCCCTCCGTGTGGCGGTAAAAATTATTGGCATACATGGCACTCAAATCGCCTTGAGCTGGGTCGGAGAGGTAGTGGAGATAGTCGTAGCCCAATTTACCATTTATGAGCAGGGCGTGGCGGGGAGAGAGGGCGTGTCGCCAAGAGGATTGGAGGAAGAGGTTGGTGTCCCATTGCCTATCTTCGTGGGCAAAACGATTGCGGACAACAGCCCCGGGAAGCCCTCGTTTGGAGGTGTAGAGATATGCCTTTGTGCGCCAATAGCCCTTGTCGGTTGTGCCGAAAAGTCCCCACTCTGTGCGCAAGGCTTTGACATCGCCATTGCGCCGTGTGGCAGTGGTGTCGTAACCGCCAATGGTGCGATAGCGAAAGCTGTAACGTCCATCGGTCTGCATCCATTCGGCAGAGAGGGAGGTGGACAGGCGGTGCGACAGGCGATGCTCGTAGGCGAAGGAGGGGTTGAGTGTGGCAAACGAGCCGAGGCGGAAACGCAGGCGCAGGTTGCTGTTGCGCTGGGGGGCAAAGGTCGGTGTGTGACTCTCCAAGTAAACAGCCGAGGCGGAGGCGAAGTCGCGTGCCGACTGTAACAGGCGGGTGCGCTCGCCATTATAGACGGTCAGCGCTTCGACCTCATCGAGGGAAAAGCGTCCGAGGTCAATCTGTCCGTTCTGCGCATTGCTGAGTGCCAAACCATCGTAGAAAATGCCCACGTGTTGCGTGCCCATGCCACGGACATTGATGGTTTTCAATCCGCCAACGCCTCCGTAGTCTTTGAGTTGCACCCCACTGAATTGTCGCAGTGCATCGGCAATACCCACCCCGCCGAGCAGGCGCAAAGTCTTGCCCTCCAAGCGTTGCGCAGGGAGGAGTTCTCGTTGCTCCAACCGCTGGCTGATGACCACAGCCTCGCGGAAGGTCAAACTGTCCTGTGCTTGCAAACTCGTGGCGCAGGCGAGGAGGAGAAACAATAAGGGCAGGGGAGAAGGCATACGAGCAGACCGCTGTTGCATCTGCCCTATAAGGAAAAAGGAGAAGAGGGAGAAAAGGCTTTGCATGGGGCAAAATCTTGATTTTTTGAGCGCGAAAAAACTATTCTTGCAGGTGCTGTTATTCCGTCCTCCGCCAGCTCTGTAGGCACGCTCATCCCAAGTGTCTGCAATAATGGTTTGCAGAAGTGTGAGGTGTTACAGGCAGACGCTCAGTTGTTCGGGTGGACGTGGGAAAGACTATCCGCATGGGACGCAGCGTCTTTCGTTCAGCCAATAACCCTTACTGCAGGAATAGCATTAGTCATCATCTGCAGACGCTCAGGCGGTGCGTCTCTATACATCCTCGCTGATTGCCAAGGGGGAATGCGGAGCAGAATAGTTTTGCCTGCGCTATGCCGATTGTCCGCTAACTTTCATCTCGGCTTCAATGGCGTTGGTCAGTTCGACAAATTCAGCCACGGACAATTGTTCGGGGCGTTTTGTCAAAAGCGGTTGCGCAAGGAAAGCGCTGTGATCGGCTGTGCTGTTTTGCTCGTTGTTGAGTTGTGCAAAGAGGGGGCGCAGAGAGCCACGCATCATCTTGCGTCGCTGGTTAAAAGCCGTCTTCACTACCCGACGGAAAAGGCGTTCGTCACAGCCAGCATCCGTCTTCTCGTTGCGTCG
>JBHAFO010000025.1:0-5101 GCA_041856145.1 Alloprevotella sp. | reverse complement strand
CAACGAGGGTAAGTTGATGCTCAAGAATATGCTTACGGGCGAGCAACAGTTGCTGACGATTGAGGAGGCGGTGTCACAAATAAAATAATAGCACGACTACTCCTTGAGGCTATCTGCTGGTGCAAGCGTTATTGCCGAGGGAATAGGGACGCTCGCAAGGTTTCCCCTTGGGGCAGTCGTGTTGGCGCAATGTTATTGCCGAGGTTATGGGAACGCTCGTAAAGTCGCGGCTTGATGTAATTGTGCTGGCGCAGTGCTATCACTACGACCGCTTCATCTTTCGTTCAAACAATAACTCACCATCATCTGCGGACACTCAGACCGAATGTCCCTATATCCAGCCTAACAGGCTTTCTTTCTTCCTATGCGCATCATCACAGGCAAATACAAAGGGCGACACTTCGATGTGCCTCGCAATTTCAAGGCACGTCCAACGACCGACTTTGCGAAAGAGAATCTTTTCAACGTCCTCCGCTCCTATCTCGACTTTGAGGAGACCACGGCACTCGACCTCTTCGCAGGTACGGGGAGCATCAGTTTGGAACTCCTCTCCCGAGGCTGTCCACGTGTCGTGTGCGTGGAGCGTGACCGCCAGCATTTCAGCTTTCTTTCGCAGATGTTCCGTGCGCTGGGCGATGAGGCGATTGTTCCACTTTGTGCCGATGCCCTGCGTTTCATCGACCGAGGTCGTGAGGGCTTCGACCTCGTCTTTGCCGATCCACCTTATGCCCTCCGCGAACTGGGCGAACTTCCCGACCGCCTTTTTCGCTCTCAACTCCTCAAACCCACGGGGCTGTTCGTACTCGAACACGGGAAAGACCACGACTTCAGCGCCCACCCCCACTTCCTCGAACACCGCGCCTATGGCAGCGTCAATTTCTCTTTCTTCGGGCATAGGGAAGAGGCTGAATAGTATTTCTCTCGTGCGAGGGCATAGCTCCAAACCAAAGATTTGGAGCTATGCCCTCACCACAAGCAAGTGCTCTTCTTACTTGAATTGTTATGCCTCGAGTGGATAAGAAAATTAGCTTACACACTTCTGAGAGAGCTACCTGATTTCTACAGCCATAATATCTCTACCTATGATTTGAAATATATAACAAGATACATGTTGTCATATATATCAAAGATTATTCTTCTAAATCGGCCATTAGAAACGAGCTTGATATCATTTTCTAATGACCGATTTTAGTTTATCTTTTCTTGGGCTTACTATTAAATTGATAAGACAGGCGGAGGAGAAAATAGTTGGGCAAGGAGTTTGCCCAAGTCTCAGTGAAGCCTTGCGCATTCATCGTTGTGCTTACGTTGGAGAGCTGATGGAGGAGATCGAAACCCTCGGCCTCAAGCGTCCAGCGTTGCGCCTTGTCCAACGCGCGAGAGAGGGAGGCGTTCCAAACGAGGTCGTTCGTGTTCATCGCAGAAAGGGCGTAGCCACGGCGCATATAGAGCGTCAGGTTCGTTCGCAGAACGACGGCCAAAGGCAAGCGATACTGCAAGTTACCGCTCAGGCTCACGGTGCGTGCATCGACCGTCTCGAAGTCGCTACGCGGACTCGTAAGATGTTGCCAAGAGACGCGTGTGCGCAGCGTCACCTCTGTGAAATCTTTGCGATACGTTCCTTTTACGGACAACTCGGGTGAGAAGTTGCGCACACTGCTACGATAGGGTTGCGCACTCAGCCCATTGTTCATCATCTCCACGGAATTGCGCCATGCACCTATCGCAATAGCATTGAGTGTCCAGCGGTTGCGTTTGTCCAAGACTTGCGTATAGTTCAGTGCCGTGGTGAAGTCCCAGTTGCCATTCACGTTGTAGGGACGTATCGTGGTGATACCCGTTGCCCTGTCGTAATTCATGCCTTGCGACACTATGTTTCGATGAATGTTATAATATATCTGATAATACAGCCCTGTGCGTGCTTTGCCTGTTGGGATATTGTATCTGAGATGGAACGCATGGAGCATGGTGCGCCGCAGTTGCGGATTTCCTTGCACGACGAGCAGGGGCTGACTGTCGTCTGTGATATGGAGCATACTTGCCATACTGGGCTTGGCGCTTGTGAGCTTGTACTGCAATTCCAGTCCCTTCGCCGGCGTCATATAGAGCCATGGTTCAAAGGAGAAATAGTGGCGCGAAAGGTCTTGTGAGATGCCGTCCCGAACATCCACAATGCGGTCGTTGCGCCACACAAAGGGGAAGACGAACTGCATCCTAAAGTTCTTACTCAAACGAAAAAAGACTCTTGCTTCGGCGATGTGCTCTTTGTTCCAAAGCTGGGTGCGGTAAGAACCATTTTGCAGACTATTGTTCCAAACAATGGCGTTGCCCCAAACATTGGTAGACACCGTGCTGTCGGGGAGGAAGATGGCGCGCTTGTCCGACGTATATTGATAATTGTAGTCGTAGACGGCTTGGAAAGTGACTTTGCCAATCGTGAACAAGTCGTGTCTCAGACCTGTGTGCCAGCGGAAGTCGTGGCTGGGCTGGTCTTGGCGTTGCATCTCCTCAGCGGTCTGCAAACCGGTCAGTGTCCGATAGTGGGAAAGGCGGTTGGCTTTGGTGTTGCCATAATTGAGATTCGTGTTCAGCGTAAACTCTTCGCCATTCAAAGGTGATTTGAATTGGACAGTAAAGACATATCCCAATGCCCATTTTCTGGTGTCGCTTTGTCGCAAGGTTTCCAAACCGCTGTTGAGTGTTTGTCGCAGGCGCAAGCTCGGCGTGGTGGCATAGATGCTATCCAGCACTGCACCCCAAGCCGTTTCGACAGGTCGAGCGAGGAAGTCGGCTTGGCGCAGATGGGCGTTGGCGTTGTTCTTATTGTATGAAACAACTGCTTCATTGAAAAGAAAATAGTTCTCTTTCGAAGCCCGATAACTGACATTTCCTTTTGCCCTGAAGTCATCATTGCGTTGGGTCTGCGCCATGCGGTTAAAGACATTGCCACCAGCGTAATAGAGTGTTTTGTTAGAGAAACTCTCTTGCCTATCAATCACTTTGCTCACCGAAGCCCCCGCCTCAAAGGTCGTCTTCTTAACAGGGTCGTCTATCAATACGGACGTGCCAACAACGTGACTTTTCGTGTCGCCCGCCGCTGTGCGCCCATTCCATGAACCACGTGTGTTCGCCTCGGCAATGCTGTTGAGGTTGTTGGAACTGCCATAAACGACCCAGCGAACATTGTCGGAAAAATAGATGCCACAAGCACGGGCTTGGTAGCGGTCTTCTGTGCCGAGAGCCACGGCAAAATTGCCCAGCCAGCCTTGGTTGTATTCCTTTTTGAGATGCACATCAAGCACCCAAGGGTCGTCCGGCGTGCGCTTGCGTGCCGCACTCAAATAAGTGTCCGTGCGCTCACGCTGATAAAATTTGATGTTCTTGACCACATAGGAAGGCAGATTTTTCAAAGCCAAATGCGTCTCCCCACGGAAGAAATCCTTGCCGTTGAGCAAGAGTGTATTGACGTGTTGCCCATTGACCGTGATGTTGCCATTGTCGTCCAAAGTCACACCGGGCAGTTGGGCGATGAGGGCATCGAGCATAGACCCACTTGCCAGTTTGAATGCCGAAGCATTATATATAATGGTGTCGCCACGGTTCACAATCATCACGCGCGAAGCCCTCACCACCGCTTCGCCCACCTCTTGTGTCCGACTGGGGTAGAGCAGAAAGTCCTTTGCCGTCCACTCTTTCACACGGCGACCATATTTCCGCTCAGGAATGTGCACCACCATACTGTCTTGCTCGAAGCCTTCGCCCACGAATTGGACGACGTAAGTACCAGCCTTGGGCACCTTCGCTTGGAAATGATAAATGTGAAAGAGGTCTGGACGCGAGGAATGGTCCGTAACACTTACTTCTTGGCGAAACTTCCCATCTCGGCTACGCACCATTAGGCGTGCATCTGTCACATCAACACCCGTCAAGCCATGGCGAACAGCACCTTTGACAATAATAGAATCCTGCGCTTGCTGAGCAATAGAAGGGGTACAAAGCGTGAGACAATAAGCAAGACTTAAAATTTTTCTCATAGCTTTTATTATGTAATAGTAAAACTGCGCCTAAGGCGATTTCCTTGAACGTATCATATGATTCATTCTTTCATCATACCAATCAAAAGAAACTTCATCACGTGATATCTTCTTAATAATTGTGATATCGTCATTTACTTCTGCCAAGAAGGGTGTATCTAATTTTTCAAACTCATCCTTCTTCTTAAGCATCAAGGCTTGATCTCCATATTATAGTGATAGCATACGCTCTAATCCATAAAAAGTATATTTATATGGATGTTCAAAATGCAACTTATCCGAATATTCTGTATGCTTGACTTTTAACAGCAAGAGAAGTTTGTTTAATAGCGTCTTGTTCATAAGTATACTTTCCTAAAACGAGAATACTAACAGATTTGCCACTTAAACATTTCAAATATAGAAAGCATTTTTGGTTTTACCAAAAGTTTTAGTAAAAACATCTGTTTTTCTTTTGAATTCCCTATAAATCCCTAACTCTCAGCTTTGCAAACACAAGGTTATATCTTTGCCCTTAAATGTTTTATCCTTTCAACAACAAACAATTATGGATCCCAATAGAAAGACAACTACGTGTTAGTATTGGAAGACCGCACAGAGGTAAAGAATGAAACCGAAGTAGGAAAACACTCTCCGTTGTTTCAAGTATTGACGACAAAGGCAATCTCGTAACAATTGCTGTACCTATCGGTGATACCGCTATCTACACCGAAGTCCACTTGGCTTTCCGTACCGATAGCGATGATAATGTCGGTTTGGCTGTACACCCTTTACGCAGAGAACCACAACTGGACTTCCCCTATATGGGGCACAAGTTCTCGCCCGAGAAGAAAGAACTGCTCCTTGCTACGGGTAATCTTAGTAAAACCATTGAGGTAACGCCTAAGAATGGCGAGCCTTTCTCAGCCTATGCTTCCATAGATCCACAGACCAACGAGATTGTTGCCCTGCGTGCCGATCGTATAAATATTCCCAAGGAAATCAAAGGTGTAATGTTTTCCGACCAGCAATACAAAGACCTTGTGGAAGGTAAAGCTGTGAAAGTAGAAGATATGACAGCTAAGAGT
>JBHAFO010000024.1:0-5239 GCA_041856145.1 Alloprevotella sp. | reverse complement strand
CTGATGAGCGCACCGCCTTACTCTCGGAGTTACACACCCTATTGGACGAGTTGAAAAGTATTCTCCAAGGCGTTTTGCTCATTCAGGATCTCACGCCAAAAACGGCTGATGCGATTGTGGCATATGGTGAACGACTTTCCTCGCTCATAGCAGCGACGCTCATTGACGGGGCGCAACACATCGATGCACGCACGCTGATTAAAACAGCACCGCAGGGTGGAAAGCATTTGGTCGATTTTGAGGAAACGACCCCACGCATCGCCATCGCCTTTGCCTCGCAACCCAATGTTGTGGTGATGGGCGGCTTTATCAGTAGCGACGCTGAAAGTGGTGTGACCACGAATCTCGGACGTGGCGGATCAGACTATACGGCAGCCATTCTGGCAGCTGCACTTAATGCGGAGGCGTTGGAAATTTGGACAGACGTAGATGGTTTCATGACTGCCGACCCCCGTGTCATTCCTACGGCTTATCCCATCGAACGACTGAGCTATACCGAAGCGATGGAGCTTTGCAACTTTGGTGCGAAAGTGGTTTATCCGCCAACGATCTACCCCGTTTGTGACAAGAACATACCTATTTATATTAAGAACACCTTCAACCCGTCGGCACGGGGAAGTATCATCACAGTCGAAAGTGCCCACGTGGCAAACCGCCCAGTGTGTGGTATCTCTTCTGTGAACGAGACCAGCGTTGTCACGGTGTCGGGTTTGACGATGGTCGGAGTGTTGGGCACAAACCGCCGCATCTTTGGCTGTTTGTCCGAAGCGGGCGTGAGTGTGTTCATGGTAGCTCAAAGCTCGTCCGAATCCTCCACTTCGCTCTGCGTTCGCCCCGAAGACGGGCAACGGGCGTGCGAGGCACTCGACCGAGAGTTTGCGAAAGAAATAGCAGAGGGCGCAATGAACCGCACCATCTTGGACGAAGACAAAGCCACCATCGCCGTTGTGGGCGAGGGCATGCGCCACGTGCCGGGCACAGCAGGTAAGTTGTTCAACGTCTTAGGTCGCAACGGCATCAACGTGTGCGCCTCGGCTTTAGGGGCATTGGAGAATAGTTTGTCTATTGTCGTGGATCGTCCCTTATTGCGTAAGGCATTGAATGTGCTGCACGATAGCTTTTTTCTCAGTGAGTACCAAGAAATAAATGTTTTCATCTGTGGCATTGGCACGGTGGGGCGTGACCTCATCCAACAAATCCGCAGCCAGCAAAACGAACTCAAGGACTTGCGAATGCTAAAGGTCAATGTCGTTGGCATCTCCTCCCGCAGTCACGGTGCGATTTACGACCGCGAGGGCATCGATCTCGAACACTACGAAACCCTCCTTGCGCAATCTACAGGAGGAGGCATCGACCAAATGGTGGAGCGCATCATAGAGATGAACCTCTACAACTCCGTCTTCGTCGATTGCACAGCCTGCGCAGACGTTTCAGAGGCATATCTCCGTTTGTTGCAACACAACATCTCTGTTGTTGCGGCTAATAAGACGGCAGCCTCATCTGCGTATGAAAAATATGCAGAACTTAAGGCTACGGCTCGCGACCGTGGCGTGAAGTTCCTCTTTGAAACGAACGTAGGAGCGGGACTACCCGTAATAAACACCATCAATGACCTCGTTTCCTCGGGCGACCGCATACTGAGCATTGAGGCTGTCCTTAGTGGAACGCTCAACTTCGTCTTCAACACGCTCTCCGAGGAAGTCCCTTTTTCCGAGGCTGTGCGCCTGGCAAAGGAGCACGGATATAGCGAACCAGACCCCCGACTCGACTTGAACGGTATGGACGTGGTGCGAAAAATCACGATCCTCGCCCGCGAGAGTGGCTATCAGGTGGAAACGAGCGAGATTGAGCGCAGTCTGTTCATTCCAGAAGCTCTTTTCAAAGGCACAGAAGAGGAGTTTTGGGAACAACTTCCTGCCTTGGATGCCGACTTTGAGGAACGTCGCAAAGCACTCGCCCAAGCTGGTCGCCATTGGCGGTTTGTAGCGAAATGGGAAAACGGCCGTGGTTCTATCGGACTGCAAGAGATTCCTGCCTCGCACCCCTTCTATAACATCGAGGGCTCTAACAACATCGTCCTCCTGACCACCGAGCGTTACCGCCAATACCCCATGTTGATTCAAGGGTATGGCGCAGGTGCTGCTGTGACTGCCGCAGGTGTCTTTGCCGACATCATGCGTGTGGCAAATGTATAGTTGCCACTTTTTCTTATCAAGGGCTTGCGCCTTTTGCAAGCCCTCAGTTTTTACTCTCGCCCCTCTGTCTTGTGCCGAGGGGCATTCCCTCTCTTTATGAAACGCCTACTATTTGTTCTCATCGCCCTTTGCTGGGCGTCCTTCTTGCCAGCCCAGACCATCATTGATATGGAAACTGGAAAGGTGAGAGGCAAGACTACCGACGACTATAAGCAGGAGAGCAAAGCCATTCTGTATCGTGCTGCCAAAGATTCCGTTGCCTATCAATCGCTCGTGGTGCGTGCGCTGAATGCCCTCCACACCGACTCTTTGCCACAAGCCGAGCGACTTCTCACCGAAGCCATCGCCTTACGCCCCGATGCCCCTGCCAACGCTACGCTCTATCATCTCTTGGGCGAAATTGCAATGGCGCAACAACGCTATGGTCTTGCCGTGGAACGCTTGTCGAAAGCCTTGACCAAAAATCCGAACAACCACCGCGCACGCTACGAGAAAGCGACTGCTGAATTGGAAATTGGCAATTACCAATCAGCCATCGACAACTGCAATGTACTCCTCAAGGCAAATCAGCTCGACTATACGCAGAAGCAACTCCTCTTTCTCCGTGGTTCTATTTCATTACGAGCACGCTTGTACGACGCAGCAAGGCAAGATTTTTCGCAAATCCTGCAACAAAATCCACAAGCCCACAGTGCCCAACTCTTGCTGATCACCACAGATTTCTCTGACGGGCATAGTCAGCAGGCGATGGACCGCCTCAATTTGTTCTTACAGCAACACCCGAACCACGTGGAAGCCCTCCAGCTCCGTGCCGACTTTGAGATGAAACAAGGACAATACGCAGCCGCAGTTTACGACTTGGACAAAGCGATAGCCTTGCGCCCTTCCGATGCCTCACTCTACCGCTATCGGGCAGAAGCCCTCAAGGCACTTGGCAAAACGAAAGCCGCAGAGCTGGACCTCGAAAAGGCGAAACAACTTCCATAAACAAAGACTTCATCGTGCGCAAACCCTTTATTTTTTCCCTCCTACTCTTATTCGCAACCGCACTTCCTGCCCAAGTGGTGCAGGAAGTGCGTGCTGCTTGGTTCACAACCCTCAACGGACTCGATTGGCCCGCTAAGCCTGCCCGCAATGCCCAAGAGGTGGAGCGTCAGAAAGCCGACTTGCGACAACAGTTCGACGCCTTAGCACGCATGGGCATCAATGTTGTGCTCTTTCAGACCCGCATCCGTGCCACCGTTGCCTATCCTTCAGCCATCGAACCATGGGATGCTGTGTTCACGGGCACTGCTGGGCGTGCGCCTTTGAACTTCGACCCTTTGGCTTTTGCCATAGAGGAAGCCCACGCCAGAGGCATGGAATTGCACGCATGGATAGTGGCATTTCCTGCGATGAAAGCCACCGTGGCACGCCAACTCGGCAAACAGGCTCTCCCGAGTCGCCACCCCGAACTGGTGCAACGCTCCGCAGATGCTTGGATGATGGATCCCGGTGTACCAGCCACCGCCACTTATCTGGCTAACCTCTGCCAAGAAGTGACCCAACGCTACGACATTGATGGCATTCACCTCGACTATATTCGCTATCCCGAGCGGGGCGTGCCTTTTAACGATGATGCTACTTATCGTCGCTACGGACAAGGAATGGAACGCAAGGCTTGGCGAAGAGCCAATGTGACCAATGTGGTGCGCGCAGTGCATGATGCTGTGCGGGCAACAAAGCCTTGGGTCAAGTTGAGTTGCTCGCCCGTGGGGAAATATGCCGACCTTAGTCGCTACTCCGCAGGAGGCTGGAACGCCCGCAATGCTGTTTCGCAAGACGCTCAGCTATGGTTGAAAGAAGGACTTATGGATTGGCTTTTCCCGATGATGTACTTTGAGGGGAACAACTTCTATCCCTTTGCCCTCGACTGGGTGGAACAGAGCAACAAACGCCTCATCATTCCAGGCTTGGGCATCTACTTCCTCGCTCCCGAGGAGAAGAATTGGGAACTGACAACCATCACGAGAGAACTGCACTTTCTTCGTCAAATCGGTGCAGGCGGACAAGCCTTTTTCCGCACCCGATATCTCTTGCGCAATGTCAAGGACTTGGGACGTTTCTTGCAGGACGACTTCTACGCTTCGCCTGCCCTCGTTCCACCAATGACGTGGATGGACAGTATTCCACCTGCCACACCGCAACTCTCCACGCACCGTGAGGGCTACTCCGTCCGCCTTTCGTGGACAGCCACAGCCGATGCACACCATTATAATATATACCGCATCGACAAAGCCGGGCATCGCCATTTGTTGCACCGCCGTTTTGAAGGCACAACCTACACTTACCGCCCAGCGCTCCCCACCCTCCTCAACAGTAAGTTCCTCGTTACGGCTGTGGATAGGTATGGCAATGAAAGTGAAGAGCGATAAAAATTCCGCTTTCCATTCCCAAAGTCCCCTTCCTCATTCCCTCCGAAGAGGGAGGCTTAGTTGTTTTGTCAATTCGGGCTATGCCTCGTTGGGCAGGAAGAGTGAGGAGGATTTCATCTTCCTTTGGGCAAAAGAATAGTCCCCCTTACAAAGGGGCGAACCAAACTTCAAAACAATTCTTATTTCCGCTTGCAAGCCCCTGTGGACGCTTGATGTGAACGCCAACGATAACACATCACACCTTTGCAAAGCGAGCAACATTATTGGCGGTTGAGCATCATCACAGACGTTCAGACCGAGCGTCCCTACACTCTTGGCTAATTCTCTATGTGAGCAAAAGGACTGAGTTGTTATGCTCTATCTATTCTCCCTACCAGCGGTTGCAACGTTCAGCGTTGCAACCGCTTTTCCTTTGTTAAGGCTGAAGGCACTTATTTCTTGCGCCAATAAACGCTCCTGCTTGCGCCCACATTCTTGACTATTGGCATAGGAAAAGTTGGCTGAAGGGCTTAGATTTTCGACTGGAGGCGCAAGAAAAGTTTAGTTTCCACTGATATCTATATAATTTGCACTGATAATTATATAGTTTACACTGAAATCTATATAATTATCAGTGCAAACTAAACTTTT
>JBHAFO010000023.1:0-5581 GCA_041856145.1 Alloprevotella sp. | reverse complement strand
GCAAAGTATCACTTTTTCTGCCCTGTCTCTTCTTCCCCTATACCCTGTCGTTCCACCTTTCGCCCAGTAAAAAATCGAGAAAATAAGAGAAATCGGATCAAAATCGCCTGTTTTGCAAATGAATATACATCTTTTGAGAAAAATTACACCTCCAACGTTTGCCTATTCCCAAAGAGTATTCTATTTTTGTCATATCAAGAGATAGCTTTATCAAGACTAAATCTCTACTTCTCGCCCGATTAGAAAACTCGACAATAGGAACGAGTGTCGTTCGGAGCTATGGGAGACAAGCAATCAACAGTGCCGAAGTCCTGGTTATGCACCACCTTTGGCGAGATATAAGTAACACACTCTATAAAACTGACTTTTATGAAACGCTCCTACTTCTTAATGATGGCATTGAGCCTTGGAGCTTTGTCGCTTCAAGCGCAAATTGACGAAGTTTATTACGTTCCAACTGCTGAACAGCGTGCTGCTGAACAGGCTGAGAGAACGCTCACTTCTTCGTACTCCAACTTAGAGGAACGCCGTCAGCCTGCAGACAACTGGGCTAATGGTCGCCGTGGCAATTTCGATACTGATGCATACAACCGCCGCAACCGCTCGCAAGTGGTTGATAGCACAGAGGCTTATGCTGAAGACGATTGGAACTGCACAACACGCTTGGTGCGTTTCCATGCGCCAGTGGTTGGAGTAGTTGTAAGTAGTCCTTATTATATGGACTATTACGACTATTGGCACTCTCCCTTGAGCTATCGCTACTACGACCCATTCTATAGTAGCTGGTACGGCTGGGGACGCCCTTGGTACTATAGCAGTTGGGGCTGGAACAGCTGGGCTTGGAATAGTTGGGGCTGGTACGACCCTTGGTATAGCGGCTGGTACGCAGGCTGGTATGGTGGCTACGGCTGGTATGGCGGTTGGGGTTGGAGCTATCCTCGTTACTGGGGTTCTGTACCTCGCTACGATTATGCTTGGACTGATAGGAACTATCGACGTGGGCCAGTTGGTGGCGGTCGTTCTTTCGGTGTGAATAATCACAACTCAAACTATTCGGTTCGCTCCAATGCTACACGCCAAACGATGCCTTCTCGCTCGTACAACAATAGCAATAGCAGTCGCACCTCTGGGCGTTACTACAACACACAACCCACAGCACCTGCTCCTTCACGCAACTACGAGATGTCACAACCTCGCACCTATTCTGCACCCTCAAGCTCTCCAACCCCTCGCACTTATGGTGGCGGTGGCACAGTAAGCGGTGGTCGCAGCACTGGAAGCAGTGGCGGCGGCGGTCGCACATTTGGACGTTGATTTAATAGACTATATTCACGGTAAGACCAGTGCCTACATTCTCTTCCGGAGTATATGTAGACTGGTCTTATCTTATCCTATAGAAAATTATGAAGAGATTTTTTTTCCTTCCAGCTTTGGCTATGGCTACGCTCTCAGCCTCAGCGCAAGACATCTATCGTGTAGAACAGTTGTCGGGAACAGACCTTAATGGCACTGCACGCTACGTTGGTATGGGCGGAGCTATGAATGCGCTTGGCGCAGACCTATCTGTCATTGCCACAAACCCCGCAGGTATTGGTGCTTTCCGCCGTAGCGATGTGTCAGCCACTGCGAGCCTTAGCACGCAATCGAACGCCAAAGAGTTTTACGACATCGGCAAAAGTCGCCTTTCCTTCGATCAGTTAGGTTTTGTCTATGCTACAAGAATGAACGGCAAGAGTTTACGTTTCCTCAACTTTGGCTTCAACTACCAAAAGCAACGTAACTTCAAGAACTATTTTGGTTTGGAAAACATTGCCACAACGAACTCTCTTTCACAAAGTGACCAGATGGCACAGTTGAGCTTTGTAGACGGTGTTCCAGCAGGCGACCTGATGACACAGTATGATGCCAACGGTCAAGCCATTCCCAATTCCAACCAGAACAAGGTAAGCCCCTTGGCTGTCTTGGGTGCTAATTCGCAAATGGTGGAGTATGACAACGCAAATGGCACTTATACTTCAACCCCCACTCAGTTCTACAACTATCGCCGTGTGCAATGGGGCGGTATCCACGCCTATAACTTCAACGTCAGTGCCAACTGGAACGATCAAATTTACGCAGGTCTTACTTTCGGACTCTACGATGTAAATTTCCGCTCGGGCTTAGTTTATGACGAATATCAGGTAATCAGCGGTGCACAGGCACGCGATTATCATTTCTATAATGAGAATCGTTTGGAAGGTTCGGGCTTTGACGTAAAACTTGGCGTTATTCTCCGCCCGGTTGAAACGTCGCCTTTCCGCATTGGCTTCACTGTAAGTACTCCCATCTGGTATGACCTCTCGGCTTACGACTATACGGAAGTAAATTCTCCCTACGGCACTACATCTGCTGGCACAACGGCTAATACGAACATCAACCTCGACTATAAGATTCGCACGCCTTGGAAGTTTGGTCTTAGCCTTGGTACAACCATCGGTCGCAACGTTGCTGTAGATGCAGAGTATGAAGTTGCCGACTACACTGGCGCATCGATCAGTTACCCCGACTATAGCACTTACGACTATTGGACTGGGACTTATGCCAGCGTGAAGGACAATGTTTTGAAGAATGAAATCAAGTCTTCACTCAAAGCCGTCCACACATTCCGCATCGGTGCAGAAGCCCGTTTAGCTGAGAACCTCTATGGTCGTGTAGGCTACAACTATATTTCAAAGGCGTTCAAAGACGACGCTTACCTCAACCTCCATGTGCAGAATAGTAGCTACTACAGTCCCTCTTACTACTATCAATCACATACAGACTACGCCAACCTTGGCGACATCAACCGCTTCACACTCGGTTTGGGCTATCGCACAAAGCATTTCTACATCGATGCTGCTTATCAGTATCAGACTCAGAAAGCCGATGTGTATGCCTTCTATGTTTACGACACCAATGTAGCGGGCTCTTCCGCCAACCTCTTGTCGAAGCAAACGCTTGACTTGAACCGCAGTAACTTCATGGTTACAGTTGGCTATAAGTTCTAAGATAAAGATTATCCCACCTTTTCCAATTGCGAAAAGGTGGGATAATTGTATCCGTACTACGCCTTTCAAGGCAAGGCGACAATCAAAGCGCCCTCTTCTTGAAGGTCGTGCACTTTCCATTGGCGTTGTTCTGCCATCTGTCGCAAGTAGTCGCGATAAGAAGCAGAAAGTCGCGCATCTAATACCAACATTTGAGGTGAGAACCACTGCTCCAACTTCACAATTCCTCCTCGATAGCCTTTCAACACCCACAGATAATCGACCCGCAAAGGCTCGGGATTCTTCCTGAAAGGCAAGGTGCTATCTGCCAAAGCCACCAAACTGTGCCGATAACTTATCAAGGGATGGCGATAAAGCAAATCGGCTTGCAGTCGTCCCTCACGCAATATTTTAGGAGGCGCAAGATGCAGACTCTTCCAGCTTGTACGGTATAAATAAAGGCTGTCCTGCCTTGCCTCTGGCGTGTCTTGTTTCCAGAGATAGGACGTTTCGGCATCGCTGACAGCCTGCAACATCGCAGAGCGGTGCAGGGCATAAAAAATCCACTGTGGCGCAACCCTTGGACGAGCGATGAGTTCGACAACGATCACTGCAACAAGCCCCGAGAGCATCCACAACCAGCGGTGCAACTTAGGCTTGTCGATCACCCACAACAGTCCGTACACACAAGCATAAGCACATAATACTGTTGCTAATTGCGGATGAACTTCTATCGTGCTCATTGGCAAATCGCCTATGAGGCGCAAACTCGCAAACAGAGTGTTTAGCAGAAAATCCAAAACCTCTGCCACCCATTCTTGCACAAAGGGCAGGAGAAAGAACAGCAGGGCTATGCCGATGACCAAGGTTGCTAATGGCACAACTATGAGGTTAGCCAATAGTCCATAAACAGGTATGGTGTGAAAAACGTAAGCTACTAACGGCAGCGTTCCTATCTGCGCAGAAAGCGTCACCAAGATACTATCGTAAATGCTCCTTGCCCAACGCCGTTTGTCTATTGCCTCATACCGTTTTGCCAAAGGTACGAAGCAAAGAATACTTGCCACGGAGAGAAACGAGAGTTGGAAGCCTATATCGAAAAGAGCTTCGGGCGAAAACAGGAGCATCAGCAAGGCTACGAGTGCCAAACTATTGAGCGACACCCGATCTCTTCTCAACAAAGTTGCCATACTTCCCAGTGTGAACATCGAGCAAGCACGTATGACCGAAAGGGGCAAGCCCACCAAAAAGGCGTAGCCCCAAAGCAGAACGACGCCGAGGAGCGTTCCCCACACTCGCCAACCTCTGTGTTTGAAGGAGCGAAGCACCACAAATTGGAAGAGGGCAAAGATAATCCCCAAATGCAAGCCACTGATGGCTAAAACGTGGCTCACGCCAGCAGCGGAAAAGAGTTCTCGGGTCTCTTTTCCCAGCCATTGTTTGTCGCCCAAGGTCAGAGCAGCGACAACTCCCAAAGGTTCTCCATCGATATACTGCGCATATTGCTCCGAAAGACTTTGTCGCCAGCGCAGAAGACGGTGCGAGAGACTCAACGGAGCATCCACATTTGCCCGTTTCCAAGCCTTTGATCGCACATAGAGCGTACCACGAATACCCTGCCAGCGCTGATAAGTGGCGTAATCGAACTCTCCGGGATTGCCCCTACGCTCCAAGGGTTTTATGCGCCCATACATCCACAGAACATCGCCCACTTGTAGTCGTTCAGGGACATGCTCGTGAACAAAAACACTGACCTTTTCGCCACTCCTTACACGCCCAACAAAGCGAACGCCCTGCGCAGTTTCTTTGGGACTTTCGGCTACCACAATGCGCCAAGTGCGCATCTCCGTTGTCCAAACAACCTTTTGTTTTTCCTCGGAATAACCATAACGCAACATACCCAAGCACGTCCAACCGACAATGAGCAACAGCCAGTGTCGCCACTGCCCTTGTTTACTCTTCCTGAGGAGATAGAGCGAAAGAAAGCAAAGCACAACAACGCCCCAAAGTGCAATCGTTGGGACATCTTCCAGCCACCACCATTCGCCCACCACGATACCAAAGGCAAAGGGGAGGGTGAACCAAAGCATAGGATATGCCAAGCGTTTTGTCAGAAAAGGAGGACGACCTTCCATAATGAATCACCGGTTTATCTATCGTTGTTGCATACTATCACTCACCCTTACCTTTCTGTGAAAGAGCGGGTTATTACGAACGCCAACACCAAGAAACAGAAACTTATCACAGCCTTCCAAGGCGAATGGAGTATCAGCTAAGTTCTTCTCCCTGCGCCCCAAAACTTGTCCATAGGTGTAGAGAGACTTTGCTCCTTGCACCAACATTTTCGACTGGGGGCGGAGGAAAATTAATTTAGAGGGCTGATATTTTCGGCTGGAGGCGGAGAAAAACTTTAGTTATCACTGATAATTATATAATTTGCACTGATAATTATATAGTTTGCACTGAAATCTATATAATTATCAGTGATAACTAAACTTTCTTTGCGCCTCCAGACAAGTTTTCCTACGCCTCCACTCAAAAATGTTAGCGCAAGAAGAAAAATTTTGCTCTCTACT
>JBHAFO010000022.1:0-2721 GCA_041856145.1 Alloprevotella sp. | reverse complement strand
TCATCAGTAAACAAAGTGGCTGTGCCGAAATTCTCAACCACTGCATCAAAACCGACTACTGGGACATTGATGCCATGGCAGACGCCATCTATTCCATCTGCACGAACGATGGGCTTTACGAGTTCCTCAAAGAAGAGGGACGCAAGGAAGTCGATCAAATCACTTGGGAGCGCGTCGGCGAACGGATCTATAACTGCTATCGTCAGGTGCTCAATTATTAAATCAAATGGCAGAACCGCTCGGGCGTGCCATATACTCCATATTCCCTTAACAAGAGACAACAATGAAGACTGTTTGCTTGTATTTTGAAATCCATCAGAACATACATCTGAAGCGTTACCGTTTCTTTGATATTGGTACAGACCATTATTATTACGATGACTATGAGAATGAACGCTCCATCCAAGAGACGGCAGAACACTCGTATGTTCCAGCTTTGACAACATTGATTGAAATGGCAAAGGAGAACCCTGGCTATTTCAAGTGTGCCATCTCTCTTTCAGGCTCTGCCATAGAGTTGTTGGAAAACTATGCGCCACAGGTCATCGAACTGTTGCAAGACCTCAATGCCACGGGCTGTGTGGAATTCCTCGCAGAGCCTTATAGCCACGGCTTCTCTTCATTGAAAAATGCGGAGACCTTTAAGGAAGAGGTGCAGCGCCTTTGCCGAAAGGTGAAGTTGCTCTTCGGGCAAACGCCCAAGGTGTTCCGCAATTCTTGTCTGATGTATAGCGACGAGATTGGAGAACTTGTTGCCAGCATGGGCTTCAATGGTATGCTCGCCGAAGGGGCTAAACATATTTTGGGATGGAAGAGTCCGCACTTTGTTTACCACTGCAACCGCGAACCAAAGCTCAAGCTGTTGTTGCGCGACTATAGTTTGTCCGAAGACATCAGCTACCGCTTCAACGACTCCTCGTGGTCGGGCTATCCGCTCTTCGCTGATAGTTACGCCCAGTGGATTGCTAATTTGCCCGCCGACCACCAAGTGATCAATCTCTTTATGGAACTCTGCGCACTGGGCATCTTCCAACCACTGTCGTCCAACATTCTTGCTTTCCTCAAAGCCTTACCTGCGCAACTCAAGGAGCGTGGCATCGTCTTCTCAACGCCCTCCGAAATTTGTGGGAAGATGAAGAGTGCAGGCGAGATCAACGTTCCCCATCCCACATCTTGGGTAGATGAGGAGCGCGACCTCAGCCCTTGGTTGGGCAATATCATGCAGCAAGAAGCCTTTGAAAAGCTCTACAGCGTGGCAGACCGCGTGCGGATTTGCAATAACAAACGCCTCAAGCAAGACTGGGACTATCTCCAAGCCAGCAACAACCTGCGCTTTATGAGCACAAAGCCCAATAGCTATGGTGGCTATCGTGGCATCTACGATTCTCCCTACGATGCGTTTACCAATTATATGAACATCCTTGGCGATTTCATCAGCCGTGTGAACAGCATTTATCCAGAGCTGGAGAATGAAGAACTCAATTCCTTGCAGACAATTATCAAGAATCAGGAAACCGAGATTGAGATGCAGGAGAAGCAGATAGAGAAGTTGCAACACATGTTAGCCCAAATGGAGGAAATGGAAGCCGACCGTGTGCGCTCTGCAGAGGAGCGTGCGTTGGAAGCAGAGGCGAAACTCGATGCAGCCTCTAAGTCCAAGACGCCAGCCAAGCCTAAAGCCACTCCAAAGTCCAAGGCTACGGCTAAGAAAGCTCCTGCGAAGCCCAAAGCTCCAGCCAAGAAAAAGAAAACGGAGGAGGCTTAAACTTCATTCCTCCCGTTACGGATTTACAACCAAAGCGGCGACTGCCTTTCAAGGTAGTCGCCGCTTTTTCGTTTCTGTCCAGAGCAGATGCTCTTACTTATGCTGGAAGCTGTCGATGCCTGAAAAATATTCCACTATCAGCGCATGAAAAATCCTATTGCAAGGTTATACAAAACACTTGCAATAGGATCTGATTTTGTGGAGCTGCGAGGAAAGAGAGGAGGCAGGTTTAGCGACGCATCTCTTCGATGATGGTTTTCATGCCCTTGATCTTCTCACCACGAATGGCAGTGAGGCAACGCTTGAGCGACTTCCTTGCAATGGCAACATAGGCGTGGTGCGGAGCGATCTCTATCATTCCAATCTGCGCCATGGTCAGTCCGCCCTTTTTGCAGAGGAAGCCTGCGATGTCGCCCTTGCTGAGTTTGTCCTGTTTGCCCCGACCGATATAGAGCGTTGCCCATTGTGGCAAGAAAGGGGCGATGGGCGTTTCTTGCACGTTTTCCCATGCGACCTCGCCGATGAATTCGGGCAAATGCTCCTCTGGCCCTACGATGAAATAGGCTTTACCCTCGGCGTCCCAGCGAGCGGTGCGCCCGTTGCGGTGCGTGAAGGTGTCCTCTGTCGTAGGCAAATGATAATGCACCACGGCACGCACATCGGCTATGTCCAAACCACGGGCTGCAAGATCGGTGGCAACGAGAATGTTGCGACTACCTGTGCGAAATTTGAAGAGGGCGTGTTCGCGGTGGTCTTGCTCCATGCCACCGTGATAAATTTCTGCGCTGAAATGCTCGCCTTGTAGATATTTGCCAATGCGCTCGGCACTCTCACGATGGGCAACAAAAACGATGCTGGAGCTATCGCCAAGAGTAGAGAGTAGGCGGGCGAGGGTTTCCAACTTGTCCTTCTCGGGAGAAGGCACAGCATAAAGTGCAAGTCGGTTGGCATCGATG
>JBHAFO010000021.1:0-7242 GCA_041856145.1 Alloprevotella sp. | reverse complement strand
TCACATAACAGCTCCTATGCAGACCATCGTTATATCCGCAGTCAATCTTCGGAAAGGAGGCACTTTGACCATTCTACGGCAATGCCTCGAGTATCTTTCCTCCGTGGCTGTAGAGAAACGTTGGCGCATTGTTGCCTTGGTGCACAAGCAGGAGTTGACAAATTATCCCAACATCGAATACATTGAGATGCCTCATAGTATTCAAAGCTGGGTGGCACGTTTGCGCTGTGAGCATATTGAGATGAAACAAGCTACGGCACATCTTGGAGAGATAGACCTTTGGCTGTCTTTACACGACACAACCCCAACTATAGAAGCACGTAGGCGAGCAGTTTACTGTCACAACTCTTTCCCTTTTCTCAAGTGGAAATGGCGTCACCTCTTACAGAATTGGGGACTTGTGGCGTTCGCTATGCTAACTAAGCATATTATTTATCGCCCCAATATCCATAAAAATGATTTTCTCATAGTTCAGCAAGAATGGTTCCGCAAGGCGATGAGCAAAATGTTCAGCTTTCCTAAAGACCGTATCATTGTCAGTCTGCCAATAACTCACCATCAAGCAATTCTTCCTAAAGAGCTTCCAACGAGTAAATATCATTTCATTTTTGCCGCCTACCACGACATCAATAAAAATTTTGAGTGTCTGTGCGAAGCCACACGCTTGCTCGAACAAGAGATAGGGGACGACAAGTTTGAAGTTACGCTAACTATTGGGCGTGAAGACAGTAAATACGCTAAATGGTTAGCTAAAAAATGGGGCAATCTCTCAAGCCTGCGCTTTGTGGGTTATCAAACAAAAGACAAGTTGTACCAACTCTATCAACAAGCCGACTGTTTGGTGTTCCCCTCCTTGGTTGAAACTTGGGGACTCCCCATCTCGGAATTTGCCGTTTCAGGGAAACCGATGCTTCTTGCCGACCTTCCCTACGCCCACGAGACAGCGGCTGGTTATCCTAAGGCAGCCTTCTTCAACCCCGAGAAGCCTGAACAGTTAAAGTCGCAGATGAAAGCCCTAATCCAAGGCAACGACACCGTTTTATCTCCAGTCCCCGAGGTTGAAATACAAGAGCCATTGGTTCATTCTTGGGGCGAGATCTTCGTGCTCTTACTGAAATAAAAACACTGGCACACCTACTTTCCATTTTATTCACTATCTTTACAAGAAATATTTGCCTGTTCTCAAAAATAGAAAATATGAACAAGTTTTTTCCCACCCCCCTCGCAATTCTTCTCGTGCTATCCGCATTCCTTGCATCATGCGGCTCCAGCAAGGATTATGTCTATCTGAAAGATCTCACTCCAGGAACTTATCCCAAAGAAGCAACCCGTCCAACAGTGCTTCAAGCAGGAGATCGTCTTAGCATTTCCGTATTGAACGAGAAACAAGAGTTAGCAACTCCGTTCAATAGTCGCACAGGCTACTATATTTCCCCTGAGAGTGGCGAAATATCTCAAGTTACAACGGGCAACATTGACGTGGCTCAAGGCTATCTGATCAGCCCTGAGGGCTTCATTGAGTACCCAATTTTAGGCAAGATACAAGTTGCAGGATTGACCTTGCGTGAGGTGTCTGACCTTATCAAAACAAAGATTATCCAAGAAGGACGTTTGAAAAGTCCGATAGTCTCAGTTGAAATTCTCAACTTCAAGGTCTATATACTTGGTATGCAGAACAGCAACATGGAGACTCTTTCTACTAAAGATGGCCAGCTAACTCTTTTGCAAGCCTTGTCACAGATAGACATAGCTTCCAGCTATCGCCTCGATAACATCAAGGTAATCCGTGAGCTGGACGGACAACGTCATGTCTACACCGTCGATCTTCAGACCAAGGAGCTTTACAACTCTCCCGCCTACTATCTGCAACAAAATGATATGATCTATATCGAGCCACGCTATCGTCTGCGCGATGAAGTCAATGTTGCGCTTCGTTATATTTCAGTTGTAACTGCAGTTAGTAGTCTTGCAACAACATTGATTTATCTCTTCAAAAACTAATATATGTCTGCACAAGCAAAAACCTCGACTGACAAGAAGAATGTGACAGAGATCAATGTCCTTGACCTCTGTCGCTATTTCCTGCGCAACTGGCTTTGGTTTGTTATTTCCATTGCCCTCTGTTTAGGCTATGCCTATTACACATATATTTCAACGCCACGCACTTATTATTCCTTTGTAAAGGCGCAAGTTAAATCCCCTGGTGCTAATTCTGCGGGAAGTCGTCAGACCTATACGGGTTTGGACCGTTTTAGCACAGCCGTTAATCGCGTAAATCTTGAGGACGAAAAGCAGTTGCTTTTGGCAAAGAGCGTGTTGCGTTTGGTAATTGCCCGCACAAAGGCTAACACCATCTACGAAATTGACGAGCAGTTGCACCGCAAAAATATTTATGGTCTCTCGCCTATTGAAGTCACCTTCTTAGATAGTGCAAAGTACCCATACGCTGCTGTGACGATTAAGCTCAAAGAGAATAACAAGGTGGAACTCGCTATCGGCGAGAGCACTATGACTGGTTCTCTCGGAGGCACATTCAACACCGCTGTTGGTCGCCTCTATGTCCAAGGCACAAAGAACTTCAACCGCCAATGGTTGGATCAGCAGATTTACGTATCGCATGTTCCCCTCGAAGACCTTGTTGTTGCCTATCACAATGGAATTCAGATCAAGCAAGAGGAGCGCACCTCGTCGATTCTTACCATTGCGACAAAAGGTTCATCTCCTCTCTTAATACAAGATATTTTAGCTCATCTCATTGATGCCTATAATGAAACTGCGCGGAACGACAAGTTAAAAACGACCAACGCTACTGGCGATTTCATCAGTGAGCGTATTGCGATTATCGACCAAGACCTCGGTGGTGTGCAAGCCAATATGGCATCTTTCAAGGTGCGCAATCAAATTGCAGACCCAATCTCAGCAAGTTCTCGTTTGCAAGAGAATGCAGACAAGAACAAGGAGTTGGCGTTGGACAGAGAAGTGCAATTGGAACTTGTGGAAGATTTGCGCGATTATGTAGTGCGTGCCAAGAGTACGGACATGTTGCCAACCAACACAGGCATAGATGCCTCAAATATAGAACAGCAAATCTCTTTGTATAACAAGATGCGGGCACGTTTGGACTACCTCTACTCCGAGGGAGCTACGAACAACCCCATTATTCAAGACCTCACCCGCAATCTCCAAGAGTTGCGCCAGAAGATTCTGAACCTCTTAGATAAGCATATCAAGACCATCCGCATTCAACAGCGCGATGCCCGCCTGCGCAGCGAAGAAGCTCAGTCAAAAGCTTATCAAATGCCTGAGAAGGAGGGAGAGTTCTTGAGCATCGAACGCCAGCAAGAAATCAAGAGCGAGCTATACACCTTCTTGCTTAACAAGCGTGAGGAAAACATCCTTTCTCAGTCACTTGTTGAAGACAACATCAAGATGGTCGATACCAGCGACGGCGACAGTTCCCCCATCAACCCCGACCGTAACAAGCTCCTGCTACTCGGACTCTTGGTCGGCATTCTTACTCCAGCAGGAATCCTTATCGCTCGCATCTTCCTCGACACCCGTGTACGCTCTCGCAAAGACATACAAGACGCCACTGATGCCCCTTATCTTGGCGATATTCCACGGGAATCTGGAGCTGATAAAGATAAAGTTTCCCTTGCTGAGCGTACTATTGCAGCAGAGGCTTTCCGTATCTTACGTACGAACTTGAGCTTTATGCTCCCCAAGAAGACTACGGCAAATATCATTACCTTCACCTCTCTCTTCCCTGATTCGGGCAAAACCTACATTGCCTCTAACCTCGCAGAGAGCTTACATCTTCTCGGGAAACGCGTATTGGTAGTCGATTTGGACATCCGCAAGAGTACGCTAACCAAGCAAGTAGGACTGTCAGGCATAGGTGTTTCCAACTATTTGGCAGACCCTGAACTTACAGTAGCAGACATCCTCAAGAGTAAAGGCGGTATTGATTACCTCCCCTCTGGACATATTGCTCCCAACCCCACAGAGCTGTTGATGTCTGAACGCCTTGACCAACTCATTCATGAGGTGGAGGGCAAATACGACTACATCGTTGCCGATGGTGTACCGATTGGCGGTATTGCTGATGCAATGGCACTCAACCGTATTGTAGACATGACCATCTTCGTTCTCCGTGCGGGTAAGGTGGATCGTCGCCAGCTCCCTGATGTAGACGCCCTCTACAAAGATGGGGTGGTCAAGAACATGGCTATTATCCTTAATGATGTGCGCAGCTCCGCTGGTGGCTATGGTTATGGCTACGGATATGGCTACGGCTATGGGTACGGTTATGGATATGGCTACGGCTATGAACAACGTCCTAAAACGCTTCGCGAAAAAATCCGCGACAAGTTTCGCAAACCGCGGAAGAAACGCCGCTAACTCCTAAAAAAGAGCATCCGTCTGAGAAGAGGGATGCTCTTTGCTTATACAAGATCAGCTCCTATGTCACTCCTCTGCAAGAACCACAGACAAAACCAGCCAAGCATACCTCCTCTTCTCTTTCGCATTGCAGGTGAAATGACATTACGACTGAATCGTATCCTCTTGGAGCAAGAAGGTGTGCCAAGTCTTAAAGACAGCATCCGTCTTTAGGCTTTTGAAACATTTGGACTTGTATTTCGCACCCAAAAGTCTTATCTTTGCAGTAGCTTCTACGGAGGGAGAATAGTTTTCGCGCTATTCTCCCTCTTTTATAACGCAAAAAGCCTTTCCAAGTGGCGCAACTTGGAACAACGCGATGCGCCTCTCGGTATTTCTCCGAGCCTTGGAGTTTTTCCGTCAAGGCTTCACGGAGAATTTTCACCAGCCTCCCTGTTAATCTTTCTATAAAAGACATAAATCCAAGCCCCGCCAAACAAGTCTTTTCCTTGCGCCACTCTGTGCCAATCATCGCCCAAATAATTGCGCCATTACAGCTATTTTATGTAACTTTGCAAGGAAGAAGCGAAAGTCGCATCTTCCTTATTTTTGCAATCAGATATAACACAATATGCAAACTATCAGCTTAGAACTGCAAGACGCCCTCCGTTTTTTGGGTGAGGGCACTATTGAAACATTGATTCCCAAAGTAAAAACAGCACATGCCGAACTCGAAAATGGCACTTGCCCAGGCAACGATTTCCTTGGCTGGTTGCACTTGCCATCGTCCATTACGCCTGAGTTTTTGGCAGACTTGAACGCCACGGCACAGACCCTCCGTAAGAACTGCGACACGATTGTTGTGGCAGGTATTGGCGGTAGCTATCTCGGCGCTCGTGCTGTGATTGACGCTTTGAGCAATAGTTTCGCTTGGCTGACCAATCAAGGCGAAAATCCAAACATTCTCTTTGCCGGTAACAACATCAGCGAGGATTATCTCTTTGAACTGACAGAGTATCTCAAGACCCGCCGTTTCGGTGTTATCAACATTTCCAAGTCTGGCACAACAACGGAAACTGCTTTGGCATTCCGCCTACTCAAGAAACAATGCGAGGAGCAACGTGGCAAGGCAGAGGCTCAGAAAGTGATTGTTGCCATCACTGACGCCGTGCGTGGTGCTGCGCGCATCACCGCCGACAAAGAAGGCTATAAGAGCTATATCATTCCCGACAACGTGGGCGGTCGTTTCTCTGTACTTACGCCCGTGGGCTTGTTGCCCATCGCTTGCGCAGGTTTCGACATCACGGAGTTGGTGCGTGGTGCGCAGGACATGGAAAAAGCATCTGCCGAAAACGCATTTGAATCCAACCTTGCTGAACAATATGCAGCAGTGCGCAATGCCCTTTATGCCCAAGGCAAGAAAATCGAGATCTTGGCAAATTATCACCCCAAGCTCCATTTCATGAGCGAATGGTGGAAGCAACTTTATGGCGAAAGTGAGGGTAAAGATGGCGTAGGTATCTTCCCTGCTGCCGTAGACCTCACCACAGATCTTCACTCTATGGGTCAATGGATTCAAGAAGGCGAACGCTCTATTTTTGAAACCGTTGTAAGTATCGAGAAGCCAGCACAAACCGTGTTCTTCCCAGGCGACGAGGAGAACCTCGACGGCTTGAACTTCTTGGAGGGTAAGCGTGTGGACGAAGTCAATAAGATGGCAGAGCTTGGTACACGCTTGGCGCACGTCGATGGAGGTGTACCCAACATTCGTGTGGTACTCCCAGAGTTGAATGCTTACTACCTCGGACAGCTCATCTATTTCTTTGAGATTGCTTGTGGCATCAGCGGTCGTATTTTGGGTATCAACCCATTCGACCAGCCTGGCGTGGAGGCTTATAAGAAGAATATGTTTGCCCTCCTCGAAAAGCCCGGCTACGAAGCCGAAACTGCTGCCATCAAACAACGCTTAGGTTAAAACAACGCCGAATGAACATCCAGCATGCTATCACGGCTTACGAATCGGTTGCAGGTCATCGCCTGCAACCGAAAGCCGTTCTCTTTGACATGGATGGCGTTCTCTTCGACTCTATGCCCAATCACGCCACATCGTGGGCGAAGGTCTGTACCGACCATGGTTTGGACATGACACCCGAAGAAGCCTATCTGCACGAAGGACGTACAGGAGCTGCGACAATCAACATCTTGACCCAACGGCAGTGGGGGCGTGATGCCACGACAGAGGAGATACAGCGCATTTACGAAGACAAGTGTACTCTCTTCAATGCCTGCCCCGAAGCACCCAAAATGCAAGGCGCAGAGGCTGTACTTGAAGAAGTGAAAGCCTCGGATCTAAGGATTCATGTTGTCACAGGTAGCGGTCAGCTTTCCCTCCTCGAGCGCCTCAACACACATTATCCCAGCTTCTTCTCTCTCGATCGAGTGGTTTCGAGCAAAGATGTGAAGCATGGCAAGCCCCACCCCGAACCCTATTTGAAAGGATTGGCACAAGCAGGGGTACAACCTTGGGAGGCTTTTGTCGTAGAGAATGCCCCTTTGGGCGTTCGTGCTGCAGTAGCCGCTGGCGTTTTCACCATTGCTGTCAACACAGACCCTATCCCCGACGAAACACTCTTAGCCGAAGGAGCACATCTCCTTTTCCCAAATATGCAAGCCTTGGCTGATGCCTTTGGCGAGTTCTACAACACTTGCTATAAGTAGCCCTCGTTCGCAAAATGTCTATGAAACTGCGTCTTCTTTCCCTCCTTTATGCACTGTGCGTGACTCTTACCAGCATGGGGCAGGACAGTGTGCGCATTTCGTTCCTCACCTGCGGACCAGGCACAGAGTCATACTCGCTCTATG
>JBHAFO010000020.1:0-2650 GCA_041856145.1 Alloprevotella sp. | reverse complement strand
TAACTCTACACGGAACATCGCATTGCTCAAAGCTTCAACGATAGTTCCATCCTGTTCAATTGCTGTTTGCTTTGCCATATCAGAGTTCGCCTACTATTTGTTCGATTTCTTCAAAGGAGGAAAGGATGTCGGGCTTGCCATTATGAATGGCGATGCTATGCTCAAAGTGAGCAGCCACTTTACCATCACGGGTAACAATGCTCCAACGATCTTCAAGGAGTGCTATTTCGTAAGTTCCCAAAGTAATCATGGGTTCTATAGCGATACACATTCCATTCTTGAGTTGCTTGCCATTACCTGGGCGACCATAATTGGGCACCATCGGTTCTTCGTGCATTTCTCGACCTACGCCATGTCCGCAGAGTTCGCGAACAACGCCATAGCCCTGCGCTTCAACGTATGACTGGACTGCATGTCCTATATCGCCAATACGCTTACCTGGATAAGCAGCATCGATGCCTCGATAGAGAGATTCCTTCGTTGCCTTTAGGAGGGCTTTGATTTCGGGCTTCACTTCGCCCACACAGAACGTATAGGCACTGTCGCCACAAAAGCCATCAAGGCAAGTTCCGCAATCAACCGAAACGATGTCGCCTTCTTCCAGTGGTCTGTTATCTGGCACGCCATGTACAACACAGCTATTAACAGATGTACAGAGTGAACTTGGGAAGTCAGCTCCATGGCTTCCGGGGAATCCCTTAAAGGTGGGGATTGCCCCATGGTCACGGATGAAGGTTTCTGCCAAGGTGTCCATCTCCAGGGTGGTAACCCCTGGTTTGATGACCTTTGCTACTTCTGCCAAGGTTGCACTCACCAAGAGATTGGCCTTGCGCAGCAACTCTATCTCTTCCTCTGTTTTGAGATAAATCATTCGCTTTTCTTAGTTGGCACCCACTGATTTGGGGCGTGTATGTCCTGCATGCAGCAATCCGTCGTAACGGCGCACCAACATATAGCTCTCAATCTGCTGCAAGGTGTCGATAACCACACCTACGAGGATTAGCAGAGAGGTTCCGCCAAAGAACTGTGAAAATCCTTGCGTCACACCAAAGAAGCTATGCGCAATGGCAGGAAGGATAGCTATAACTGCAATGAAAAGTGCTCCAGGTAATGTGATGCGTGACATGATGCCATCTAAATAGTCGGCAGTTGGTTTACCTGGCTGTACACCTGGGATAAAGCCGTTGTTACGCTTCATATCGTCTGCCATTTGAACTGGGTTCAAGGTCAGAGCGGTATAGAAATATGTGAATGCTACGATGAGCAATACATATACCACATTATAGAGGACTGAGTTATTGTCGAGGAACTGCGTGAGCAACCACGAGGGTTCGCTTGAAGCAGTCTGCATGAGCGTGAGAGGGATAAACATAACTGCCTGTGCAAAGATGATAGGCATTACGTTTGCGGCAAAGAGCTTGAGAGGGATGTACTGACGTGCACCGCCAACTTGTCGATTGCCTTCTACACGCTTGGCATAGAGAACTTGCACCTTTCGAGTAGCTTGTGTCAGGAGAATGGCGAGTGCCATCACAGCCAAGATACCGAGCAGAATTAAGAAGAACTTAATCAAGCCTCCACCTGCAGCTGAGGACATTGAAGTATTGAACTGTTCTACAAGGTCTCCGGGGAAGCGAGCGATGATACCGATCATAATGAGGATGGAGATACCATTTCCTACACCTTTATCGGTGATACGCTCACCCAACCAAAGGATGAACATACTTCCTGCTGCCAGTATAATCGTAGACGTTGCCATGAACCCAAAACCATCCCCTACGGCGAAAGCGTCAGTCCCTGCAGTTTGTGTTTTCAAGTTAATCATATAGATTGGAGCTTGGAACACAAGGATGGCAAGTGTCAGCCAACGTGTATATTGATTGATTTTGCGACGTCCACTCTCACCTTCACGCTGCAACTTCTGGAACTGTGGAACCACAATGCCTAAAAGCTGAATAACGATAGAAGCTGAGATATAGGGCATAATACCCAATGCAAAGATAGATGCATTAGAGAAGGCACCGCCCGAGAACATGTTCAAGAGTGCCATCAAACCATCACTCGTCTGGGCTTGGAGTCTCTCGAGTGCCGCCGGGTTGATGCCCGGTAGCACTACGAAAGAGCCGAAACGATAGATAGTACAGAAGAGAAGAGTCACCAAAATACGACTTCTGAGATCCTCAATCTTCCAGATGTTTCTGATTGTCTCGATTAACTTATTCATGGGTTGAAATTAGGATTAGAGCTTTGTAACAGTTCCACCCTTAGCCACGATAGCGGCTTCAGCACTCTTGGAGAAAGCGTGTGCTTGCACATCTACTTTAGATGTGAGTTCGCCATTACCAAGAATCTTCACCAACTGGCTTGTAGAGATGAAACCTGCAGCTACTAATTCCTCAACACCAATCTTCGTCAAACTTTGCTTTTCAGCAAGAGTTTGGAGCGTAGACAAATTGATAGCCTTGTACTCAACTCGGTTGATATTCTTAAAACCAAACTTGGGAAGACGGCGTTGGAGTGGCATCTGACCACCTTCAAAGCCAATCTTCTTCTTGTAACCAGAGCGAGCCTTAGCACCCTTGTGACCACGAGTAGAAGTACCACCAAGACCTGAACCAGGTCCACGGCCAATACGCTTACGTGTTCCAAC
>JBHAFO010000019.1:0-13583 GCA_041856145.1 Alloprevotella sp. | reverse complement strand
TGGGCAGTTTCGACCGTCGCATCGACTTTGGAGGCAAGACTGGTACGAGCAACAACCATAGCGACGCTTGGTTTGTGGGGGTAACTCCCGATCTTGTAGGCGGTGCGTGGGTTGGCGGTGAGTACCGTTCCATTCATTTCCGCACGGGCGCATTGGGACAGGGCAGTAGGACAGCTCTGCCAGTCTTTGGACTCTTCATGAAGAAGGTGCTTAGCGATCCTGCGCTCTCCTCTCGTTATCTCCGCCGCTACGGTGCACCTCCCGCTGGGCTATCTCCTGCAACCTACGAGAACACCTATCAAGAACCAGCCAGAGATTGGAACGATACGCTCGATGTCGATTCGACGGCTCTGGATGGAGCCATTGACTTGATGGGAACAGAGCCTGCTCAGACAGAGCCAGGCAATGCACCACAGTCCAACGCTCCAAATTCTGCGCCTGGTACTTCCGCACCAGCCTCGCCGAACACCTCCTCTTCAAAAGACCGCACGGAGGATTTGTTCAACTAAGGGGAAACGTGCTGAGCGGTGCGCCAATTCATTGTTCAACTCTCAGATTTTACGCACATCATAATATAAAATCAGATGCGTAGACCACAAAAAAATATTTCCAACCTCTGCTCGTCCCGTTGTGGGCGAGCAGTAGGTTTTTTCTTTGCCTTTCTGCTGGTGCTCTCCGCAGGGGCGCAAAACAGTGAGCACAACGTAGAAGTGACCAAGCGTCTTGACCTCTTCAATGCCCTCTATAAGGTCATCGACCAGCAGTATGTCGATAGTGTCGATGCCAAGAAACATATCGGCACAGCCATCTCTGCAATGCTCGGAGGCTTAGATCCTTACACGGAGTTCTATTCCGAAACAGAGGGGAGCGAATTACGAGAAATGTCTACGGGCAAATATGCTGGTATTGGCTCTCCCATCATGTTCCGAAAGTCGGAAAAACGCTGTGTCTTCTCCTCTCCTTATGAGGGGATGCCTGCCTATAAAGCAGGGGTACGCACGGGCGATGTCATCATTGCGGTGGACGGCAAAGATTTTGGCGACTACACCGGAAAGAATCCCCATGAGTACACCACCCGTATCACCGAGACGCTGCGTGGCGAGCCTGGAAGTGTGTTGGATTTGACCATACGCAGACCGGGCGAGAAGCGCACCATCAAGTTGCGGATCACGAGAGAAAACATTTCTCAACCCAACATCACGCTTTCCAAAGTGTTTCCCGATGGCGTGGGCTATGTGGCGTTAAATCGCTACACCGAGCATACGGCAGAGGAACTGCGCACAGCCATTCTCTCACTGATGCAGCGAGGAGCAACAAGTCTGATACTTGACCTCCGTGGCAACGGTGGTGGGGTGGTCAATGAGGCTGTGGACATCGTCAATTTCTTCATTCCGAAAGGTAAGGAGGTGCTGACTATGCGCGGACGAAGCGCCAACCGATTGCGGAGATATAGCACCGAGGGCGAACCCATAGCTCCCACTTTGCCCCTTGTGGTCTTGGTCGATTACGGAACAGCCTCTGCCGCAGAAATTACAGCCGGAGCTTTGCAAGACTATGACCGTGCAATTATTATCGGTCAGCGCACCTACGGCAAAGGATTGGTGCAACAACCCATCGATTTGCCCTATGACGCTTCTGCCAAGATCACTGTGGCAAAATATTACATTCCCTCGGGGCGTTGCATCCAAGCCTACGATTTCAGTCGGCGCAATGCTGATGGCGATCCGCTCCATCTTCCCGATTCCTTAACAAAGGAGTTTCGCACCACAGCCGGGCGCATTGTCCGTGATGGTGGCGGTATCTTGCCCGACATCGAGGTCAAAGACGACACCATTTCCCGCTTCACGAGCGACCTACGTGGAAGCGATGCCTGTTTCGATTTCATCGTGCGTTATCGACAAACGCATCCAACCATAGCCCAACCCGAGGATTTTCGCCTTTCCGACGAGGATTATACCTCTTTCATCGCTTTCTTGAAAAGCAATGGGTATAGCTACAACAACAGCGCCTTGAAATATCTCAACTCCTTGCGCCAAGTGGTGCGTTCGGAGGGGTATGAAGAGCGGGCTTCGAGCGAGCTGCAACAACTCGTGGAGAAGTTACAGCCCAATTTAGATGCCGACTTGCAACAATGGGGCAAGGAGGTAAGAGAATGTTTAGAGGCAGATATTATTTACGAATACTATGGCGAGGGCGGTTTGCGTCGCTACTATTTGAAAACGGACGGTAAGTTCAAGTCTGCCCAATCGCTCCTGCGCGATTTGCCACGCTACCACCGCCTGCTCCAAGGCGTGCCAGAACCGTAGGAGGAGGGGCAAGTTTCCCATGACGGGACTGAAACATAGGCGAAACCATTGGTCGCTCGCTATTAAGCCCCTTTGTTTTGGAAGGAAGAGAAAAGCACACACTTTATCCTTTCTTATATTCTAACATTGTCCATCTCGGAAAATTTGCCATACGCATAAACTTGGGGACAACGGCTACTAAATGCCGTTGTCCCCAAGTTGTTGTTACAAAGACGATGGACTCTTTCCCGAAAGCGAATGCCTTTGTTGTGAGTGCCTAAGAGCAGATATTATTCTACGGCACTTGTTTAATCTCATGACTTTAATCCTAAAACCCATCGACGCAGTTGTGCTGCCGTGCACCGTACAAGAGAATAAATGCCAAAGGAGATGGTTTGCCAAAGACCTCTGGGACGCACAACGGGAAAGCGGTTGATGCGATAAGTACTCCCCAATTTCTTACGGTGCTCCCCTTTAGGTAGATGATCGTAGATGTTGTAAATGATCTGCCCTCCTCCTATTAAACCATTGTCAATCAATCTGTAGTGCGTAGGCTCGTGCGTGTGAAGATAGCGCATAATGGTCTGTGAATAAATCACTGGCCCTGTGAGTTGGAACACGCCCCAAGAGCCAACGTTATGGGTGTAAGGACTATAATTGTCGATGGTTTGTAAAACATTCAAGAGGACGGCACGGAGAATTGGGTGTCCAGCAACGCCCTCGATGTGAAACTGCTGATACTCGCCCCTCTCAGGAAATTCGTCGTAACACCCGAATAGCCCAAAACCTTCATGTTGTTGCCCTTTGAGGTTGTCCCAATGGGCAAGGATAAAGCTGTCTGTAGGTTGAAGATACTCGTCTATGGGACAGGCAAACGATGATTTGATGTCGAGATATACGCCCCCTTCGTTGTAGATCAAGAGATAGCGAAAGAGATCGGCACGTGCTGCGCCATAGCGTGGGTCGATGCGGTGATAATAGTCTAAAATCGTTGCTCCATAATGCTTGGCGATATAGTTCTCGATCGCCTCGTTGTCGTAGAAACGATGTTCCCAATGAGGGTTCTTGCGTTTCAACTCGGCAATGTTATCGAGCAATTCGGGTGTGAGAGCCTCCCACGAGCGATGGGTCTGGTGGATTACTTTGGGAATGGTTGTCCCAAGTTCTCGAGTAGGCAAAATTTGGTTGTAGTCCTTTGGCATAAAACAGTGTGTTATCGTTGCAACAAAGTTAAGAAAAACAGTCGATGTATTTCTTCCGTTCCTCAAGATTCGTGTTAGGGAGCGTAAGGATGTGCTACTCCGTGCCCATTGCTTCTCCAACGAGGGGCTGAAAAGTTTTGCCCCCTTTGTTTTATGTTTTGCACACAAAGATTAACTTTTCGCCTTGGTGCAAAATTTTCTCCGAGCCTTCCTGTGAAGCCAGGAGGGCTTGGAGAAATGGCGACAGGCGCAGGCAGAATTTTCAAGTTGCGCCACTTGGTTCGGCAGAAAGGGGAGAAAAAGTAAGGGATAACGGCTTTGACATGCCATTATCCCTTATTTCCTACTGCAAAGATAGTGTTTTTGAAAGCCAAGAGCAAGTGCAAGTGTTGCGAAATCCTAAAGACGGATGCCGACTTTAAGAACTTCTTGTAAGTCCAATAGGAGTGTTCGGTCTGAGCGTTCGTGATAGTGATTTGTTACGTCTTCTTATTGCAGAAGAGATGCACCGACATGCGTGTAATGCGCACGTTTATTGACAGGCACTTGGTCTTGGGCGAAGATATATCCCTCTGGTTTAAGCAACGCCTATGATTGTCGTGGATGCTCCAGCCGAATGTCTGTACACTTCCTTGACAAATTTCACCTCCTCGCTTGTTGCTGTTTTCTTGAAGGCAACTTCGCCGAAAAGACGGCTTAACGAATGCCCCTCGAACTCACAAAAAATGTGCATTCTCCGTGTGTTCGAGGGGAATTTGCTATATTTGCAAAAGATAGTGCCTGCTCGCTCGTAAAAGGAGAGGAACAGGTGATAGAATATAGATAACGATTATGGGCAAAATCATTGCAATCGCCAATCAGAAAGGCGGTGTAGGAAAAACCACTACGGCTATGAACTTGGCAGCCTCCTTGGCCACTTTGGAAAAGAAGGTGCTACTCATTGATGCTGACTCGCAAGCCAACGCCTCTTCGGGCGTGGGTGTCGATTTGGCAAGCGTTGATGTGTCGGTTTATGAATGCTTGGTGGGTGGTAAAGACCTGCATGAAGCCATTTATACAACCGATATTCCAGGCTTTGATGTCGTTCCCTCGAGCATCAACTTGGCTGCTGCACCAGTGGAGTTGGTCAGCCAAAAAGAACGAGAATTCTTCTTCCGTCGCATGGTAGCCTCGGTGAAGGACGAGTACGACTATATCATCGTAGACTGCGACCCCTCGTTGAGTCTAATGGTGATAAATGTGCTCGTGGCAGCCGACTCGGTGATACTGCCCGTGCAGTCTGAATACTTCGCCCTCGATGGCTTGACAAAACTCCTCAATACTGTGAGCCTCGTGAAGCGCAAACTCAATCCAACGCTGGATATAGAAGGATTTTTGATCACTATGTTCGATAGCCGTTTGTCCTTAGCCAATCAAGTTTATGAAGAGGTGAAGCGACATTTCCAAGAGCTGGTGTTCAAAACTGTCATTCAGCGCAATGTGCGTTTGAGCGAAGCCCCAAGTCACGGTGTGCCTGTGTTGTTGCACGATGCCGACTCTCGTGGTGCAAAGAACTACTTGGCACTTGCCAAAGAAATTATCCAAAAAGAGGCGTGATGCAAAGCTATCAATAACTTGCGCCCTTTCCCTTTTGTTAACCCCATAGCCCATCTCACTTAGACCCGATATATGGTTGCTAAAAAGAAATATCCTGCCTTAGGCAAAGGCTTAGGTTCTCTCATCGACACGAATGTTGTGGTGCGAACGAGCGGTTCGTCGAGCATCCACGAGGTCGATATTCAGCAGATTACGCCCAACCCGAATCAGCCGCGACAGGAGTTTGAACCAACGGCATTAGAGGAATTGGCAGCTTCGATACGGGAGTACGGTATCATCCAGCCCATCACGTTGCGCCAACAGGAGAATGGAAAATATGAAATCATCTCTGGTGAGCGCCGTTGGCGTGCGTCACAGCTCGCGGGCTTGACCGCCTTGCCTGCCTATATCCGCACGGCAGATGACGAAACAATGATGGAAATGGCATTGGTGGAGAATATCCAGCGTCAAGACCTAAACCCTATTGAAATTGCCCTCGCTTACCAGAAACTCATTGAGCAACACCGCTTGACCCAAGAGGAGCTTTCTGCCAAAGTGGGAAAAAACCGTGCCACGGTGGCAAACTCTCTTCGCCTTCTAAAGCTCGCTGCCAGCGTGCAGTTGTCGCTACAGAACAAGGAACTTGACCCAGGGCACGCTCGTGCGCTCCTCGGATTAAAAGATCCTGCCTTGCAGGTGAAGTTGGCTGCTGAAACGGTGCAGAAGGGACTTTCTGTGCGCCAAGTTGAAGAAATGGTGCAGAGCCTGAACGCTGGAGGAAGTGTCTCCACTGGCGGTAAGAGCATCAAGGGAAAAGCCAAAGCCCTCGGGGCTGAATACGATGCCCTCCGTGAACGTCTGAGCAAAGCCCTTAACACCAAGGTGCAGATGACCTGTACGCAGACGGGTAAGGGAAAGATCTCCATTCCCTTTGCCAATGAGGAGGAACTCCTACGCCTGATGGCACTGATTGAAAAGAAAATATAATTCCTTGCACCCCATCTTTTGAAGAAGTCAATGCGCATATTGTTGATGGTCGCCTTTTCGCTACTCTCTGCCCTTGGAGGGGGAGAACTGCGTGCCAACAATTTGTTGGAGGAAGCCGTCGCAACGGACACCATTCTCACACCCGAGGATTTGGAAAGGGAGAGCGGTGTTCAGCCAAAGGTGTTGCCAAAAGATAGCTTGCGCAAGGACACGACACTACAACTCAATCTGCCCACACTCTCACGCCGAGAGCAACGAAAACTCAAGCTCCAAACCTTTGTGCCGAACCCCAAGCGTGCCCTTTGGCTCTCCTTGGTACTGCCCGGTGCGGGACAAATTTATAATCGGAAGTATTGGAAACTCCCCATCTTCTATGGCGGATTTCTCGGATGTACCTATGCCTTTCTCTGGAATCAGCAGATGTATCGCGACTACTCGCAGGCTTATCTCGATTTGATGGACAGTGATTCAAAGACGAATAGCTATATGGATTTTCTTCCGCCCAACTTCGACATCACGGGACGCGAGACGCAATACCAAACCCTCTTCAAAAATCGCCGTGACCGCTACCGCCGTTATCGCGACCTGAGTGGATTTGCTTTTATAGGCGTCTATCTTTTGAGCGTCATCGATGCCTATGTCGATGCCCAGCTGAGTCAATTTGATATCACGCCCGATCTCTCCCTCCGCATAGAGCCTGCTGTGATCGGCAACAGCAACCCCGTTGTGCCAAACAACCAGCGTGCGGCTTATGGTGTCGGTTGCGCCTTCACTTTCTAACACGATTGTTATTACCCCAAAGCCTTGTGTCTTTGCAAGGTATGTAGATAAAATAATGAAGAAACTCTGCACATTTATTCTCTCCCTATCGGTGTCAGCCTTGAGCCTCATGGCGCAAGACGTGATCACCGTGGACAACGAACTGACAGGTCAGAAAACCAGCATCGAACTGCCTGAAGGAATGACACTCCCCGAGGACGAACTCCTCAATCAGTGGCGGGCAAAACATTATCTATATGCTGATACGACTTGTGCGAACCCTGACTACAATCCGCAATACACCTCCGACACCTACAAGGAGCGCCTCCGCCGTCTACCAGTGGTGATGGAAATGCCCTACAACCCCATTGTTCAGAAATTTATTGACCAATACACGGGGCGTTTGCGACGCTCGGTGAGTACTATGCTCGGCATCGGCAATTTCTATATCCCGATCTTTGAAGAAGCGTTAGACTATTATGGTCTGCCGCTGGAGCTGAAATATCTGCCTGTCATAGAGTCGGCATTGAACCCCAAGGCTGTGAGTAAAGCTGGGGCAGTAGGTTTGTGGCAATTTATGTTGGCGACAGGAAAACGTTACAACCTCAAAGTGAACAGTTTGGTCGATGAGCGTCGCGACCCCTACAAGGCTTCGTGGGCTGCCGCGCGCTATCTGAAAGATTTGTTTGCTATCTACAACGATTGGAACTTGGTTATCGCAGCCTATAACTGCGGGCCAGGTAATGTGAACAAGGCTATTCATCGTGCGGGTGGTAATCGTGATTACTGGACGATATACCCCTATCTTCCAGCGGAGACCCGCGGCTATGTGCCAGCCTTCATCGCGGCAAATTATGTGATGAACTATTATTGCGAACACAATATCTGTCCGCTCAAAGCAAAGTATCCCATCGTGACAGATACGGTGATGGTGGACAGAGATGTTAATATGAAAGCGATTGCGGAGCTTACAAATCTCGATTTGGAGGTGGTGCGTGCCCTCAATCCGCAGTACCGTACGGACATCATCCCTGGCACTTCCGAGTTGAGTAGTCTCTGTTTGCCCCAGGAACAGCTGGCATTGTTCATAGACCTTGGCGACACGATTTACAATCACCGCGCGGAGGAACTTCTCACACGCCGTAGCGAGGTAGAAGTGGCGGAGAAAGCCACGCCAGCGAGCCGTGCCAGTCGCAACGAAGCCGAGGCGGAGGAAGAAGAAGCTACTGCGCCACGCCGTTCTCGTAGCAAACAATCTGCGGCAAGCACGGCAAAAACAAAGAAGTCCAAGACAAAGAAATCCAAAAAGTCGAAGTCTGCGCGCACAGCCACTGTGAAGAGTGGCGACACGCTCGAGGAAATTGCTAAACGTAATGGTACTACAGTCGCCAAGCTCCGCAAGGCGAACAAGATCAAGGGTAGCACCATTCAACCCGGGCAGAAACTGAAATTGAAATAAGGCCTACGGGGTTCTTCGCTAACTGTGGGGAATCCCGTCTGCGTATGCTAAAATAGATGCACTATGGAAGAGAACAAACAACCGCTTAGCTTACAGGAACAAGACGATGAGGCAAAAATCCAAGCCGCCTTCCAACATCTGCTCGACACCTATCTCGCGACCAATCATCGGCGTAAGGTAGACATCATCACCAAGGCCTTTCATTTCGCCAAGCAGGCGCATAAAGGCGTGCGACGCCTCTCGGGCGAACCCTACATCCTCCACCCAATCGCAGTGGCGCAGATCATTTGCGAAGAGATAGGTATGGGTTCGACCTCCATCTGCGCCGCGCTTTTGCACGATGTGGTTGAAGATACGGATTATACCTATGAAGATATCAGCAATCTATTCGGGCCGAAAGTTGCGAATATAGTTGAAGGAGTTACAAAGATTAGTAGCGGAGTTTTTGGGAACAATGCTTCGGCACAAGCCGAAACGTTCAAGAAACTCCTCCTCACGATGAGCGATGACATTCGGGTTATCCTTGTGAAAATTGCCGACCGTGTTCACAACTCCCGCACCCTCTCCAGCATGTTGCCCTCCAAGCAATACAAAATCGCTGGGGAGACGATGTACATCTACGCGCCCTTGGCGGATCGTCTGGGACTGAACAAAATTAAAACGGAGCTGGAGAATCTTTCTTTTAGCTACGAGCATCCAGAGGAATATCATTCCATCATGGAAAAACTCGCCTCCTCACAGCCCGAACGTGACCAGGCTTTTGAAAAGTTTACCCCTGCCATTACTGAAGCCTTGGATGCTATGGGTGTGCGCTACACCATACAGTCGCGCATCAAAAGTCCTTACTCCATTTGGCAGAAGATGCAGAACAAGAATGTTCCCTTTGAGGAGATTTTTGACATCTTGGCAATCCGTATCATCTTCACGCCTCAGAATCGGGCTGAGGAGGTCAGCGAATGTTTTCGCATCTATTCTGCGCTCACCAAGATCTATAAGCCGCATCCCACCCGCTTTCGCGATTGGCTCTCCAACCCCAAGGCAAATGGTTATCAGGCGCTTCATAACACATTTATGAGCCGTGAAGGCAAATGGATCGAGGTGCAAATCCGTTCGGATCGTATGGACGATATTGCCGAGCAAGGCTTTGCCGCTCATTGGAAGTATAAGGACAAGAATGCGCCCTACGATGAGAATGAACTTGACAAGTGGTTGAACTCTATCAAGGAAATCCTCGACGATCCACAACCCGATACCCTCGACCTGCTTGACACCATCAAGCTCAATCTTTATGCGAAGGACATTCTCGTCTTTACGCCTAAAGGAGAAATTCGGACGATGCCCCTCAACAGTACGGTGCTCGATTTCGCCTTTTCCATCCACACTTCGTTGGGATTGCATTGCTTTGGTGCAAAGGTGAACCATAAGCTCGTGCCACTGAGTTACCGCTTGAAGAGTGGCGACCAAGTGGAAATTCTCACATCTGCCACCAAACAAATCAAGCCCGATTGGTTGCAACTTGCCACGACCGCCAAGGCACGCACGAAAATACAAGCCGTCTTGCGCCGAGAAGCCCGCGAGCAACAGCGCAAAGGCGAGGAAATGTTGCGCCAATTCTTTGAGGCAAAACATGTTGCCATTACCACGGGCGACATTGACCGTTTGGTGCGCTACCACGCTTTACCCTCTCGTGAGATGCTCTTCCAAATCATCGGCGAGGGCAAACTCACGCTTTCCGACACGGAAGTATCTGTGGCAAGTGGCAAGCGGGTGAAGAAAGCGAAGGGCGCATGGTGGCGCATCCTGCCTTTCTTTAATAAGAATGAGAAGGTGCAGTCAGAGCCGGTGGCAGTAGATGTCGATTTTCGCAAGGTCAATCGCAAACAGACCTTCGTGCTGACGGACGACATCCTTCCTCGTTGTTCGATGGCAACCTGCTGTAATCCACTCCCTGGCGACGATTCCATTGGTTACATCACGCCCCAAGGCGGTTTGGAAATTCATCGCCGTAACTGCCCAACCGCCTCTCGCTTGAAGTCCCAGCAGGGCAATGACATCTTGGCAACCGCTTGGGACACGCACAAGCAACACCTCTACCGCACCACCATTCGCTTGCGTGGTGTCGATGGCTCGGGCGTTCTGTTTGCTATAGCCAATGTGTTGCAAGGCAAGCACAACGCTCCCGTGCACGCCCTTCAAATTTCATCGCACGACGGTATCTTTGAGGGTACGCTCACCTTGAGTGTTTACGACACTGCCGATTTGCGCAACATCTGTATGGAACTCCAACAACTGGAGCAGGTGCAAGAAGCTGTGCGGGCATTGTAAATTTAGGGACATGCGGTTTGAGCGTCCACGGTAATGCTTGGCAATTTTGCAAGTAGTGTTTTTCTAAAATTTGCACGGCTAATCATCATCGCGGACGCTCAAACCGAACGCCCCTAAATCGCCTCCTATTTATAATTCTCCCTATGCGTTATTTTCTAATCGCTGGTGAAGCCAGTGGCGACCTCCACGCTGCGCACTTGATACGTGCTTTGCGTGCCCAAGACCCCCAAGCAGAGTTTCGCTGTTTTGGGGGTGATTTGATGCAAGCCGAGGGGGCAGAATGCTTGACCCACTATCGGGATTTGGCATTCATGGGTTTCATTCCTGTCCTCCTGCACCTACCTACGATTTTGCGTGGTTTGAAGCGTTGCAAAGAGGCGATCCGTGAGTGGCAACCGCATTGTGTGATTCTTGTGGACTACCCTGGTTTTAATCTTCGCATAGCAGAGTTTGTGCGCAAGGAGGGCATCTGTCCTGTCTATTATTATATATCCCCAAAAATATGGGCGTGGAAAGAACGGCGAATCCATAGTATTCGTAGAAACGTGGATCGCCTTTTCTCCATTCTTCCCTTTGAGGTTGATTTCTTTGAAGGCAAGCACCGCTATCCGATCACCTATGTGGGAAATCCCACCTTGGACGAAGTTTTTGCCTTTCAGCAGACCTACTCCGCTCCCGATCCGCAATTTTACAATACTCACGGCTTAGATGCCGAACGTCCCATCATTGCCCTTTTGGCAGGCAGTCGGCAGCAAGAAATTCGGGACAACCTTTTGAAAATGTGCCAAGCCTGCACGCCTTTCGTGCATGAGGGCTATCAAATCGTGCTGGCTGGTGCACCCAGCATATCCCCCGACTTCTATGCCTCTGTGCTCAGTGGTTTGCCCCTTGAGCAGCGTCCTAAAATCGTGAGCAACGCCACCTATCAGTTGCTTTCCCACTCCCGTGCCGCCTTGGTCACTTCTGGAACTGCCACCTTGGAGACTGCGCTCTTCGGCGTGCCTCAAGTGGTGTGTTACCATACGCCTCTCGGCTGGTTGGTGAGCCATCTCCGCCGTTTTTTCCTGAAGGTGCGGTACATCTCCTTGGTCAATCTCATTGCAGACCAGGAGGTTGTGCCAGAGCTTGTTGCCGATGGAATGACTGTGGAGCGCATCCACAATCATCTCGCCCCCTTGCTCGCAGAAACAGCTGAGCGTCAAGCGATGTTGGAAGGTTATTCCGAGGTGCGTCACCGCCTTGGCGAACCTGGAGCACCGCAGCATACAGCTCTTGCCATTACAACTGATTTGCGACAACGTTTGGTCAGTTCGTGAGAAACCCTTATATTTGCAACACAAGACTATCAATAATTAAACATATAAGCCTATCGAAACATCATTACTTCTAACTCGTTAAAATTAAAAGTAATGGACAAGTTGTGCCAGCTCCACGACGATGAATTAGTGGTGCGTTATCAAAAAGGGTTGAACGAGGCGTTCGACACGCTCCTTGCACGCTATAAAAATAGGCTCTACTCCTATATCTTTTGTATTGTTCGCAATGCCGACCTGGCGGATGATCTCTTTCAAGAGACCTTCGTCAAGGCGATCGTAGCCATACAGCAAGGCCGCTATACCTATAGTGGAAAATTCTATTCATGGCTGACTCGCATTGCACATAACGTAGTGTTCGACCAATTCCGTGCCGAACGCAACGGTCGTACCATCTCCAACGATGACAGCGAGACCGACCTCTATTCTCAAGCCGTTGTTTATGAGCAAAGCCTTGAGGACACGATGGTTTCGGAGCAGACTTTGGAGGAAGTGCGCCTGCTGATGGACACTCTGCCCACCAATCTGCGTGAAGTCGTCTTCATGCGTTTCTATCAAGAGATGAGCTTCAAGGAAATTGCCGAAGCGACGGGTGTGAGTATCAACACAGCCCTCGGGCGTATGCGCTACGCTCTCATCAATCTTCGCAAGATGATGGGACAGAGAGCAACGTTCTGAATTGGTTCTTTGACCCTTGCAAATCTTGTGGGGACGCTCAGACAGAGCGTCCCCACGCTTTCTTCTTGATTATTAGAGAGAACCAGCTGGATACATATCTCCTGTAGGAAGCAGTCAACCCTTTCCCGTTTTACGAATTTCCAACAAAGATTAACACGCGAAGGCTTGGAGAAAAACGGGCATACGCTTGCCGTAAAAACAGCAAGGCTTGGAGAAAAGTCAGGAGGCGCATCGTGTTTTTTCAAGTCGCGCCACTTGGAGCGTCAAATTCAGGGTATAAGAAAGGGAAGATGGTTCAGAATAGACCATCTTCCCTTTTGCGTATGGCAAAGATAATACTTTTGCGAGGCAAATACAAGTGGAGTTGTTGCGAAACCTTAAAGACGTCATCCGTCTTTAAGGTTTTGTTTTTGCACCAGCAGTTCTTGTGCGACGGAGGCGAACTACCAATTCTCCCGCAAGAGTTTTTCGAGGGCGTCGCTCGTGAGTCGGAGGTGGAAATGACTGTCCATCGCTACGGAAATGCTCCCCGTCTCTTCCGAAACGATAATGGCAATGCAATCGCTCTGCTGGGAGATGCCGAGGGCAGCACGGTGGCGCAGACCGAGGTGCTTGGGTATGTCCTCGGAGTGGCTCACGGGGAGGATACAACCAGCAGAACGGATGCGTTTTTGGGCAATGACCACTGCACCATCGTGCAATGGGCTGTTCTTGAAAAAGAGGTTTTCGATGAGGCGCTGACTGATGGTGGCATTGATGATCTCGCCACTTTGTGCCACATCCTTGAGGTTCATGCTACGCTCCAAAACGATGAGTGCGCCCACTTTCTGCCTCCCCATGTTGATACATGCCATCACGATGGGGATAATGTAGGGATTTTCGGCTTCTTCCTCCTTGCGCTGAGTGAAATAGCGCAGGAGGCGCGACGATTGTCGTCCCGAACCGAGGCGAAAGAAGAAGCTACGGATGTCGTCTTGGAAGATCACGATCAGCGCAATAC
>JBHAFO010000018.1:0-4654 GCA_041856145.1 Alloprevotella sp. | reverse complement strand
GGGACAAATCCTTATTAAAGCAATGACCCTCCCACAATAAATATAGAATATATGAGCCATCTCCTTCTCACACCAGTGCGTCTTGGCGCACTGGTGCTCTCCTTTCTATTTGCCTGCGCCCTCACGGCACAAAGTTTCCGTGCCGTAGCTCCGTTTACCAACGAGAACGGCAAACTCCTCACCGAGGTCAGCATCAACGGCATCAAGGGACGTTTCCTTCTTGACACAGGTGCACCCACCTGCGTGAGTTACTCCTTTGCACAACGAGCAGGGCTTACGCTTGGCGAAGTGGTCAAGGGGAGCGATTCTAACGGGCAAGGGGTGAACACACAGTTGGTGACCATTCCCTCTCTCCTCTTTGGCGGAGCAAATTTCACCCAACTTCAAGCTCTTTGTTGGGAGGAAGGAAATCCGACAGAGCAGTTTATCGATGGCATCATCGGCTATAACCTGATGCAACTCGGCACGTCGATTTTCGATCTCCGTCGCCAACGCTTCACCTTTACCACCGCGCCACGCCCGGAGAACCCCGAGGCAGAACGTTATGCCCTGCCTCTTCTTGCAGGGAAAGCTTATCCTTATATTCCCATTCGCTTTGACGCACAGACTGCCGATACAGTGATGTTCGACAGCGGGGCAGCCGATTTTTACGAGATGTCCGCCAAGCGCTTCGCCCGCCTTTCCCTTTCCGACACCGCCCTTGTCCGTCTCCTCGGTCGTGGCGTTGGCGTACTCTCCATGGGCGCAGCCGGACTTGAACGCCCCTCGGAAAAGCACCGCCTCCTCTTTCCCAATCTCCACCTGGCTGAAGCGAAATTCCGCAACGTGGTTTCCATTACCACCTCTGCCCACGATTCACGCCTTGGGAGCGAACTCCTCCAGCACGGCATCGTGGTCATCGACTTTCCGCAACGCAAGTTCTACTTTCTCCCTTATGAGCCTGCATCAACCCCCGATCTCTACACCAAAGAATGGGATGTTGTCATCACAGTTGCCGACTCTTTCCTCACGGCAGGTATGGTTTGGGACGAGCGTTTGCCCATCCGTAGTGGCGACCGCATTCTCGCTGTCAATGGCAAACGCTTCGACAAAGTGGATTTCCGCACCGCCATCACCCGCGGACTCTTCTCCCTCCCCAGCGACTCAGCCACCATCACCTTTCTCAACTCCCGCACGCAGCAGGAAGAGACCTTCAAAATTGAACAACGCTAACCAACTCTTCTCCCTCGTCCTTTCCTAATTCCATCATCAATGAAAAAACGACATATCAGGCTGATGTCCGAATGGGCATCAGCCTGATATGTTTCAGCGTAAAAGTCTCGTTCTATCAGAAAGCAGATATTTCTTGCAACAAAAGGACTTCGGGATACTACCGCGCAGACCAACGAAATATCCCCGCGACATAGCTGAACTTTGGGCTATGATGCAGGGATAAGTGTTAGGGGAGGTTGAGACGGAGAGGGCACTGTGCCTCACTCTTGTTCGTCGTCGTCATTGGGGAGGGGGAAGGGGGAGGTCTCCAGCTCTTTGGCTAAGCGCTGGGCGGCTTCTTGGGCTTGTTCCCTTAGCTCTCTTTCCAACTCCCAACGAATATAGTCGAGCTTCTCTTGGGCAAACTTGCGACAGTCGGGGCGAGAAGACAGACGAACGGCAAACTGCTCGGCATCTTTCCATAGGCTCGCATTTGTCAGGGCAGTAAGCCGACGGCGGTAGAGGAATGAGCGGTGCTCCTCGAGGGGCAGGTTGTCCTCCTCTTCGTCGTTGGTATTGTTCGTTTCATCTAAGCGACGGAGGAAACGATCAATGTATTGCAAGGCACGATAGTCGCCCATGTTCACGAGCGTATTGACAATTTCTTTCTGATACCGCCAGTTGCGTGTGCCCTGTAGCCCGCTGATGTAGAAGAAAGCCATCTCGGGATTGTGGAGGTTGGCGTAGCAGAACGAAAGGTGGTAGAGCACCTCGGCAAAGGTCTCTTTCTCATTCTCGGAGAGTTGTTCAAAACGCGACTCCAGCTCAAGGTAGGCTTTCTTGAAGAGGACAACAGCTTCGGCATAGCGGTTGGTGAGAGAATATTTGCGTGCCCAGTAAAGGTTATAGGCAATGGGCTGTTCGTTCACCCGCACGAGTAGGCGTTGCGCCTCCGTGAGTTCGCTATACTTCCCCTCGTTCATCTTGTCTTGAGCATCGCCCCACATATAACGGAATTCTGCTTCACGTGCTTCAAGGCGACCAAAGTCGTAAGCCAACATCGTGGAATGGATTTGTTCCCCCTTGAGTTGGTTAAGCATTGCCTCTTCGCTTTCGGGCAGAGAGGCGGCACGAGAATAGGTGGCACGGAAGAAGAGGACATCTTGGTCGATGTTTACCACTTCGAGACAGATGGTGATTTGTCGGAGATGCTCCTCCCGTTGCTTCTTGAAAGGTACAAAGGCAAGGGCGAGTGTGATGTTTTGGTCGATGTAGGCTTTGCCGTTCACTTCCAGCGTTTGCCGTTCCTGGGCGAGGATAGGGGTGGCAAGGTCGTAGTTCAGGATCTCGTCCTTATCTGTAATCACTGTGGGTTCGCCAGTGCCATAAATGGTAAGGCGCACAGGATTTTGAATTTCGTCCTCCCCGAAAAACTTGAGCAAAGTGCCTATGCGTCGTGCGTCTTCGGGCTCTTGTTTTTCCTTCTCTTGGAGGGCGTACTCCCGCATATTGAGCAAAAAGCGGTCACGGCTATCATTGGCAGCCCGCTCATCGCTTTCTTCCTCTTCTTCCTTCTGGAACGTGGTCACGAACATGTGTCGAAGTTCAAAACAGTTGCGCAGGGTGATACGAAAAGCCTCGTCTGCATTGCCCCCTTCGGAGAGGACAAAGCGGGTGCTGAGGCTTACGACCATTTCATTGGTGCGCTCATTGTAAAAATAGAAAAAGCTCCAGCCATCGTAAGTCTGATTAGCACGGTTGGCGAGGTTGCGCACCGCTTCCAAACTATCTCGGTCAATGGAGAAAAAGGCAGGGAAGGTAATGGTGAATGTATGCGGTTGGTCTTGGCGTAGGAGGAAGATGCCGTCTTGATATTTATACTCAAAACGATCTTCACCAAGGGGTTGAATTTCTCCGCCAGCCCGTTCCATCAAAGTTTGAAGCGTGGAGGGTAGAATGCGTCTACGGCGAATGCTCTCTCTCCACGGCTTAAACCAAGAGTCGTAGGCAATGATGCTCAAAATGATGAGCGGATAAAGAATTATTGGAATGTATGTTTCCATCAGATATATGTGCTAAGAATTGAAACTGGATGCGTTCAAATGGGATCGACATCGAAGTGAATGCTCACACTGCGGTAATGGGATGTTGCAACAAGGAGGTCACGTGCCGCAAGGAGGGTGCGTCGAACAGCTGTGGGAGCAAGCGTGGGCGACACTTTGAGCATCAATTTGCGGATGTGCAACGACTGGATGCGTCCAACCACAGGCTTGTCAGGTCCTAAGAGGTCGTTGCCAAAATGTGTGCGAATGCTTGCTGCAAAGGCATGTGCTGCCGATTCAACGATGGCGCAGTCGCGGTGACGAAAGTAGATGTATATCAAGCGAGAGAAAGGCGGGTAGTTGAAATCTTTTCGCTCGTGGAAAGCGTTGGCATACATGCCACCATAATCGCCGATGCACACTTGCTGAATGATGGGAAGCTCGGGCTGTAGGGTCTGCAACACCACTCTGCCCCGCTTGCCCCGCCTACCAGCACGTCCTGCCACCTGCGACATCATTTGATAGGCACGCTCGTGGGCACGGAAGTCGGGGGCGTTCATCATTTGGTCGGCATAGAGAATTCCCACGGTGCGCACCCGTTCAAAGTCCAAGCCCTTCGTCACCATTTGTGTGCCGATAAGAATGTCCGTTTCGCCCCGTTCAAAACTGCGGATGATACGTTCGTAAGCCGTGCGACTACGGGTCGTGTCCAAATCCATGCGTGCTGTGCGTGCTGTAGGGAACAGTTCTTGCACGAGGGTTTCGATGCGTTCTGTGCCGTAGCCCTGCTCTCGCAATTCGGTGCTTTCGCAACAAGGGCATTGGCGGGGAATGGCTGTGGTTTTACCGCAGTAATGGCAAACAAGGCTTTGGATTCCTTGATGAAAGGTCAGCGACACGTCGCAGGTGGTGCAACGGGGCGTCCAACCGCAGGTGGTGCAAGCAATTTGGGGGGCATAGCCTCTGCGATTTTGAAAGAGAATAATTTGTTCTTTATGAGCCAGTGCCTCTCTTATCTCCTCAAGCAGTCGGGGCGAGAAGGTCGCTGTCATCAACCGCTTCTCTCGGAGTTCACGCAAGTTCTCCACCATGATTTCGGGCAACTGCACATCGCCAAATCTCGTGGTCATCTCCACCAAACCATAACGCCCCGAAAGTGCTGCCCGATAGCTCTCAATGGAAGGCGTAGCAGTGCCCAGCAACACTTTTGCCCCCACTTGTGAAGCCAACACCATAGCCACGTCTCGGGCGTGATAGCGTGGTGCAGGATCTTGTTGCTTATAACTCTGCTCGTGCTCCTCATCTACGATGATCAAGCCCAAGCGTTGAAAAGGCAGGAAGAGGGAGGATCGCACACCAACGATAAGGGGAAAAGCACGGTCTGTCAGTTGGCGTTGCCACAGCTCAACCCGCTCGGCATC
>JBHAFO010000017.1:0-2819 GCA_041856145.1 Alloprevotella sp. | reverse complement strand
TCCAATCTTTACATAAGGGAAGACAAACTTATAATTTCCCGTGTTGGGAACATTGTCTGCCAAAACATATTTATAAGAAATACCTGCATCGTCCGAGAGCAGAATGCGCACCTTGCTGTTTGCGCCATAAAGCTCTGTACAAGGCGTCCAAGTGATGACACACTCCTGACCAGGCATATACTTCGTCTGCATTGAGCCATTAGCAGCCATAAAGCTATTGATCTTGAAAGGCTCGCCCTCAACGATATTGAGCTTAAGTTCCTTTGAATCGTAGCGAGAATGGTTGCGTACGCCTGCGATAAAGGTGAACAGCCCCAGCTTAGTCTGATCACTGTATGGCTCCGTAATAATCTTGTCCTCCTTTACTACTGCAGGGTCGATATAGCGAGGCTCGAACATCACACAACTGTCTTGCGTCTCCTTGTAGGCAGGGCGCAAGGTGTTAGAATTAGCCTTGTCGTTGCGCGAGATGTCGTAGGGATGTACGCTATAATAATTGCCCGTGCTTTCTGTGGTTACAGGCAGATAAAATTGGAAGTTCGATCCACGAGTAATGGTATAGATCGATTTCATTGCATCACGCTCCAAAGCAGGCGTTGTGCCTTGCTCTTCGTAGGCGTAGGGTGCAGAATCATCGTCGGTTTCACGTTGTACAAACTGCGTCCGTGCCTCATCTTTGTAATAGCTCCAAGAAGCAAGGTAACGGCGCATCTCCTGAATACTGATCAAGGCAAAGAAATTACGGGGTGAGCCGTAGCTCATGATACTTGTGCCTGCCCCAGGTTCAGTATTGTTGGAATCATCTTTGTAATGCGTATGGTCAGCACCGAGACTATGCCCAATTTCGTGAGCAACGGTAGTGAATTGGTGCCAAGTCACTATTGCGCCTTTGCTCGGACCTATAGCCGAGCCGAGCTGGGCTGCGCCTGCACGACCATATTCGGGGTTACCAATAACAAGCCCAAGGTCATAAACTTTCGTGTCGCCCAGTAGACTGTCGATGTACTTGCGACTCGTCATCATATCAAGGGCGCGATTCACCCGATTGTTGATATCTGCATAATCATAGAGAATCAGTCGCTTGTCACGCACGATGGTGAATTCGACACCCACCGAAGCGCGGTAAAATTCGTTGAGTTTTTTCTCCAAGTCGTCCCACCATTTTTCAATTGCCTGCTCAATGTTTGCTTTGTTACCTCGCAGGTCACTACTATATTGTGGAAACCATCTTTCTCTGAGATAAGTAGGATCTATGAGCGTGGCAAGCCTTACCTTGTACACCAAATTGGTGTTTCGGATCAGCCCCGTGGTAGGCTCAGCTCCAAACTTTGAGGGCATTTGTTTTGCGCCAGCAACGAAGGGTTGCTCGGGAACAATGAGCAGACACTCTCCATGCTCATGATCGTGCGTCTGCGCCTGCAAGGACAGTCCACACGACCCTATCAACACGATGGCAACAGCCATTGCCCATCGTCGAAGTTGGTTGATTATCAGCTGTGATTTCATATTTTGATATTTTTAGTCCTTTATTATTTCTCTTCAGTCCAAGGGAAGTTGCCCATCTGCTTCGACTCGCTATAGCCTGTTGCAGGCTTTGTTCGGTCCACAGGGGTTGTAGGTTTTGCCGAAACGGTCAGAAATTCCTGTTGCCCATAGAGAACAATTTCTTTTGATTTAGGTTTTTCGTAGATCATATTACTTGTGAAAGATTTTATTGCAGATACAAAGATAATGAATTTCAATCAAATAGAAAATCTTCGCCTTGAAGTATTTTGAGAATGCGAGGTTTCGGAACACAAGTCTTAAAGAAAGCATCCGTCTTTAGGACTTCGCAACACTTGCCCTTGCACCAAGGTCGAAAATGCCTTATCTTTGCAGTAAGGACAAAAGGGGGAATGGCTTGTCGAGGCTGTTTCCCCTTCATTTTTCAGAATGCGAGCCATTTTAAGGGGCGCAACTTGAAAAAACACCGAGCCTTCCCGTCATTTTTCCAAGCCTTCGTGCAATTACAGCAAGCGCAGGAAAATTTTTCGCCAAGCATTCGAGAGTTAAAGTTTGTATATGAAACATAAATCTGGAAGTAAGGAAATGATTCTGCAAAGCGGTAACTGTGCGCTTTTGCCCGCAGGCATTGTAGGCATACCCGTTCGGAGTGTTCGCAATGAGGATTCGTATTTCTTCCAAACAGGCATTTCACACGAGGAGTGGCAATCATCATTCTCGCGAATGTTCTGGCTTTCGCCACACAGTTGCCCATCAAATCAAAGAGCAACCTGCATCTGTGCAATTCTGAGCCTCTTTCTGAAAATTATAAAGCCCGAAATTTCGATATATTCCTCAGAAGTATTAACTTTGCACGAGATTTGGTTCGGTAGCTCAGCTGGATAGAGCAACAGCCTTCTAAGCTGTGGGTCTTGGGTTCGAATCCCAACCGAATCACACGAAGGGGAGAGTTCTTGCGAACTCTCCCCTTCGTTTTTAGGGCGGATGCACACACCCACAGAGGCGCACCAAGAGACAAAACATCTGCGGTTTGAGCAATAAAACCAAGGGAATTTCGTATTTTTGCAATAAGAATGCGCTTGCGTTTGTGCAGGCAATTTCGCTCCACGAAAAGATGCACGTTTTCGCAACGTGCCAAAAAAGAATCATCAACTGCCCCGAACTGAAACTTCCCACACAAAGCGGGAATAGCGGGCTTGGAGCTGATACATTTTTACAACTTGAGAACAACCCTATTTACTATACTTTCCTTAGTGGTGTCGCTGTGCTTCGCTATGGTCTACCCTGCCTCGTCGTCGATGCTGGGAACTACAGCT
>JBHAFO010000016.1:0-4351 GCA_041856145.1 Alloprevotella sp. | reverse complement strand
TTCAAGCGCAGGAAAATTTTACTTCTAAGCCTTAAAACAAGGGCGGAGCGGTCAATGATGACCGCTCCGCCCTTGTTGCTACTGCAAAGATAATAGATTGAAAGCCGAAATCCAAATGAAATGTTGTGAAGTCTAAAAGAAAGCAAGGCAGGAAAGGGAGGGGGAGTAGGCGCACATCCTTCTTGCAGAACGAGTAGGGACGCTCGGCTCGAATGTTCGCGACGATGATTTACTTTTCCTGAACGAAAATCTGAATGCCCACCGATGGTGGCAATTATTTCTTGAACGGGAAATTGCTCCTCTCGCATCCCTTACAAATTTCCAGCAACAGAGAGTAGTAAAAGTACACGCATAAAGCATTTCCTCTTTGTACCAAAACTTTTAATTGCCCGCATCAATTTCAAAACTCCCCATGCTTCCAAACGAGAGTAGCAGCGCAGGGAAAAAATCCTGCACCTTTGTCGAAAATTTGTGTATCTGTTGTGAACCCTCCTCTTTTGCCTGGCGCAGAAGGTGTTGGCGCAGGTAGAAAAAATTTGCATTAAAATAGCGTAAATATTTTGCGGTTAAAATCGAAACATTTAACTTTGCGACTGACATAATCCAATTTACCTAAAGACGAACTTGCGCAATAAGTCACTGCAAAATAGCATGCTTATACGATCTATCAATACACTTCTATACAGTTCTCCTGTATTTTCTTGCTAAAAGAAAGTCGAAAAGTTCTGTAGCCTGCCATTTCTTTTCCCTCGAAAGAGAATTATTATTGCGCAAATAGAATAAAAAATAAAATTTGGAGGTACTTTCTATCTCCATCTTGCAACAACGCATCGAATGCGCTGTGCAGACACTGAACCCAAAAATAGAATCTCTCATATCTAAAAACTTGTCTAATCAATCTATCAACAGAATGAGAAATAGACTACCCTTTCGAAAATCTTTCCTCCTCTTGCCTTGTTTCGTGCTTGGGAGCGTATCTGCCGTGGCGCAGACCACTGGGGGAGATGTGGTGAACATCACTGGTTCGATTATCAACGATGAGGGCGAACCGCTCCTCGGTGTAACGGTAACAATCACAGCCGGTAAGAAAGTTTATCGTGCAATGACAGATGACGCAGGAAAATATACCCTGAGTGTCCCCAAGCAGTCGCTACAAACCTCGCCCACCATTCGTGTTGCCAGCATTGGCATGAAGCGTGTAAGCATGACGATGGTCAAAAATCGTCTTGTCTATAATTTCACGCTCAAGGATAGTTCTCGCGATTTGGAAGAAGCCATCGTGACGGGCTATGGTAACATCAGTACGCGCGAGAAGACGAGTTCTATCACTTCGCTGAAGATGGACGATATTCTCATGCCTGGTATGACGAGTATTGAGCAGGCTTTGGAAGGTCGTGTGCCCGATTTGGTGTTTATGCAGAACTCTGGCGAAGTGGGGGCAACGGCTCGTATGCGTATTCGTGGTACGTCTACGCTGATAGGCAACCGTGAACCGCTGTGGGTCTTAGATGGTATTCCTCTGACCGACCCTGTAGACGTGACAAACGAGCAACTCAACGACCCAGACTATATTAACTATATAGGTAATGCTATATCGGGCATTAACCCCCAAGACATCGAGCGTGTCGATGTGCTGAAGGACGCAGCCGCAACAGCACTCTATGGCACACGTGCGGCTAATGGTGTCATCATTGTGACGACCAAAAAGGGCGAGCCAGGCCCTCCCCGCATCACTTACACCACGCAGATGAAATATACGGCGCGCCCTCGTTACACCGATAGCAACATCAATTTGATGAACTCGCAGGAGCGTGTGGCTTTTGGTAAGGACTTGACCAATCTTCACTATGCCTTCCCGCTTTATATGACGATGGTGGGCTACGAGGGGGCTTACTACCGCTTCGTGACGGGGCAGAACGACTACGACACCTTCCTCCAAGAGGTGCAACGATACGAGACGACAAACACCGACTGGTTCAAGCTCCTCACGCAGGACACCTTCAATCACAACCACACGGTGAGCATCTCGGGCGGTGGCGAGACGGCACGTTACTATGCCTCTTTGGGGTATAACAAGGAGAATGGTACAGTACGGTCGCACTATAATGACCGTTACACGGCAGCCCTCAATATGCAAACAAAAATTGCCGAACGCCTCTCTGCCAACGTGCGCCTGAATGCTAGTGTGCAGAAGAAAAACCAACTGCCCTCGGAAATTGACGCTTTGGGCTATGCCTATAATACCACCCGCGCGCTCCCAGCCTTCAACGACGACGGCTCGCTTTTCTACTACCAACGCCACGCCTACAATGTGGGTACGGATAAAAACGGCTCTTACAAGTATCGCTACAATATTCTCAACGAAACGCAGAATGCCTCGAACTCTTACGAATCGAACAGCATGATTGCCGCTTTGGACTTGACCTATCGGCACAAGCATTTCTTCGACATCACGCTCACGACCTCGTATCAGAGAACTGCGAGCAACACGGAAACGTGGTATGGCGAGCGCACCAACTATGTGGCGCAATTGAAGAATGGCGAGCTGGAAGACCAGCCGTTGCCCGGCAAGTTCGGTCTCTCCGATCTGCCCTATGGTGGTGTGTTGAACGCCCGCAATAGCACGAACGAGAACTTCAATCTTCGCCTCAGCGGTAACTTTCGCCATAGCTTTGGTGAGAGGAAACAGCACATGATCAGCGGTACAGTGGGTTATGAGCTGAACACTTCTAATACTAATGGTATGGAGGTCAAGACTCGTGGCTACTTCAAAAGTCGTGGTATGCAATATGTGACCATGACGAAGGAGGAGCTGGAGCGTTTCCCCCACTATGCGTCGTGGCTTGCCAGCAACTCGCCCAAGCTGACTGCCGATAAACTCAATCGCCTCAGCGGTTGGGGTATCATCTCCTATAGCATGAACAACGCTTTCTCAGTGAGCTTCAACGGTCGTTTCGACGCCTCCAACAAGTTTGGTAGTCGTAGCAACGAAAAATTCCTCCCCGTCTGGTCAGTGTCAGGTATGCTGAACATCAAGGAATTGTTCCTTTCTAATCACACTTGGGCGAGCGACCTACGCATGCGCACCTCCTTTGGTAAAACAGGTAATATGGTGGACAACCAAACACCCAACCTCCTGCTTCGCCAAGGTAGCGTAGATACGTATTATGGCGAGAATGTTTCAACGGTTTATGCCCTCCCCAACCCAAATCTCCGATGGGAGCAGACCGACCAATTCAACATTGGATTCGACTTCTCCTTCTTTGATTATCGCCTCTCCATCAGCACGGACGCTTACTACAAGCATACCAAGGACGCTTTCAATACGATCAATGTTTCGCCCATCAACGGTGTGAAAGCCTACACGATGAATGGGAGCGACCTCTACAACTCTGGTATGAGCATCTCCATCTCTGGCTATCCTATCCGCTCGCGTGACTGGTCACTTTATCTCTCGACCAATTACTCCATGGTCTTTAACAAAGTGAAGGGCAAGGCTGCCAATGAATACGAACTGAACGACTTCCTCAATGGCACGGCAATCATCGATGGTCAGTCCATAGGTACGTTCTATTCTTATGGCTTCCTCGGTTTGAATCCACGCAATGGTATGCCACTCTTCGACGACTTCAGCGACCGCCGTCACCTCATGGAGGGCAGAGCGCTGGGCGACATCATGGATTTGGTAATGGTCAATAGTGGCAGCCGTGAGCCTAAGTTTACAGGTTCGCTCTATGGTACTTTGCGCTGGAAGCAGTTAAGCCTCAGCATGAGCTTTAACTATAGCCTCGGCAACAAGATCCGTAAGTTTGCCCTCTACAAGGATGTGCTCAACGGCATCTCCTCGGAGAACAATGTGCGTAAGGAGTTCCTCCAGCGCTGGCGTTCTCCTGGTGATGAGCAGTACACTGTTTATCCTGCCCTCCTTAGTCCCAGCGACCCCGAGTGGGCATTCTATCGCTGGCACTGGAGTGCATCTGCCACACCAAGCCTCATGGGGTTCAAATCATTCGCCGAAAACTATTGGACGATGTATGACAATGCCAACATCCGAGTGGTTTCGGGCGACTATCTCCGCCTCTCGAATCTTTCTTTGCGCTATCAGTTCAAACCAGCCGACTTGAAGAAAACGCCTTTCACCAACCTCTCGCTCGACTGCTCGCTGACCAATGTCTTCACCATCAAGTCCTCGCAACTCGATGGGCAGGACCCCACGCAAAGCGGCTTCTCCATTCAAACAGCACTCTCGCTGCGTCCTTCTCTGACTTTCGGCGTCCGTGCCACATTCTAAGTATGCAATCACTACAGAGTACTACTTATGAAAAAGTTTTTCACTAATATCATCGCCTTT
>JBHAFO010000015.1:0-9912 GCA_041856145.1 Alloprevotella sp. | reverse complement strand
GACCCTCTTTCTATGATTAACCCTGATGACATCGAGGACATCAACGTGCTCAAGGGAGCAAATGCCTCTGCACTCTATGGTAGCTTGGCTGCCAACGGTGTGTTGATGATCACCACCAAGAAAGGTAAGGAGGGACGCTTGGACATCAATGTAAATTCAAGCGTGGTCTTTGAATCTCCCTTTGTAACGCCTAAAATTCAAAACATCTACGGCTCACAGTTCAATGGCTATACCCCCACTTACGACAGCTGGGGTGGTCGCTTGGCTGATATTACGGACGACCAAATTGCAAACTCTCCTGCTCGCTTGCGCCGTCAAGGAGCTGATGATATTGGCAATTTCCTCCGCACGGGTGTAACCACCAATAATAGTATTTCTTTGAGTGGTGGTACAGAGAAAGTGAAGACTTATTTCTCTATGGCGAACAACCACTCCAAGGGAATGGTGCCTAACAATGCCTATAACCGTAACACATTCTCTTTCCGTCAGAGCTACGAACTCTTCAACAAGCGTTTGGGTGTAGACGTGAGCTTGAACTATGTGCAAACACGTACCAAGAATCGTCTTGGTGGTGGTACAACGCTCAATCCTCTATACGATATTTACCTCACGCCACGCAACATAGATATGGGATACTATGCCCATCACTATGCGAAGGAGGGTACTTGGGAATCTTTGCCTATGCACCATTATGTAAGTAACGGTGCTGGTGCTTACGTTTGGCAGTCAGACGTCAATGAACTCAAGGGCACGATGCAAGATTGGGCGTATAGCTTGAACACTTCAAGCAACAACCCTTATTGGTTGGCATATCAGAACAACGGCATCTCCAGAGATGAGCGTGTGAGCGGTTATATCAGTGGTCGCCTCAAGGTCTTTGAATGGCTCACGATGCAGGCACGCATTTCTGCCAACTTCGACCGCTCTCGCAGTGAGACGGAACGCTGGGCAACAACCCGCCTTCCTAAGAACTATTCTGTCTATGGTAATTATTACAACAGCAATGGCAAGAGCGACGAGATTTATATCGACTATCTCGCATCGTTCAACAAGCAATTCGGCGACTATAGCGTTTCAGCCACAGCAGGTTGGGTAGGACACACTGTACACGGTGAATACCAAACATTTGCAGCACCTGCAACAGTCGAAGACGGCATGTTGCGCACATTGCCCACGGTGGTCAATTACTTCTCAACAGCAGCAGGCGGTGCATCTCGCTCCATGTCTTTGTACAGAACCTCCGACTGGGACCGTGCAACTATCTTGACGGCACAAGTGGGCTGGAAGGATATGGTATTCTTCGATGCCTCCTACCGCCACGACTGGTATTGCGCCTTTGAACAGTTCAAGCATTTCGGAACACCTAATAACTATGGTTATTTCTCCTTGGGTGGTAATGCCATCTTGAGCCAGCTCTTGCGTTTGCCCAAGTTTGTGAACTATTTGAAGTATCGCCTTTCTTATAGTGAAGTGGGTAACTCCATCCCAAACATTCTCTTTAATAAGGTGTCCAGCAACCTGCTGACAGGCGCGGTGAACGTGTCGCCTTACGAAGTGGTGAACAATCCTGTGCCAGAAAAGACCAAGTCTTTTGAAACAGGCTTTGAGGCAGGACTCTTTGATAGCCGCTTGAATGTGGATATGACGTATTATAATACGGCAATGCACAATTCGTACCTCGTCATTCCTGCTGCCAGCGGACGTAGCCGTGTGGTGAACACAGGTATTATCCGCAACCAAGGTATTGAAGCCTCGGCAAGCTACAACTGGCCCTTCGCAAGAGATTGGCAGTGGCGTACAGGTGTGAATGTTTCCTACAATCACAACCGTATCGTCGAGACTTATGTAGAGAAGGGGCAAGAGGCTAAGATTGCTCAGTCACTCGTGGGTGGTAATGTAGAGATTCGCTACAAGAGCGGAGGCACTTATGGCGATATGTATGCCAAGGACTTCGTGCGCAATGCCGACGGAACGATCAAGTTGGATAGCCGTGGCATTCCTTCACTCTCGCCCGATGTGGACAAGATGGTTTATATTGGTAATATGAACTCTAAGTGGCAACTCGGCTGGAGCAATACGATTAACTATAAGGATTTCTCCCTCTTCTTCCTCATCAATGGACGTATTGGCGGTAAGATCGTTTCTTACACCGAGGCAGTACTTGACCAATATGGTGTGTCAGAACGCACTGCCAATGCACGCTTGGAGGCAGAACGCACGGGCTTGACGCTCAACGGCGCACCTGCAATGCGCCTGCCTGATGGTCAGCTGACACCAGTGGAAGGTTACTACCGTGAAATTGGTAGTAAGTTCTACCCCACGCAGTATGTCTACGATGCCACCAACTTCCGCTTGCGTGAGCTATCATTGGGTTACACCTTCCGCAATCTCTTTGGAGATTCAAAGAACCTCTCTGTTTCATTCATCGCACGCAACCTCTTCTTCCTCTACAAGGATGCGCCTGTAGATCCAGACGTGGCAGTGTCTACGCAGAACGGTCTGAGTGGCTTTGAAGTGTTCTCACAACCTTCTGCCCGCTCCTTCGGTTTCTCTGTGAAGATGAACTTCTAAAAAGGAATGGACAGTGAATCGATGTTTCAATAATCAATCAATTAAGAAACCTATTCTATGAAATCTCATATTATCACGCTCGGCTCGTTATTGGCGCTTGGTACAATGAGCTTGCAATCTTGCTTGGACTACGATACGCCACTTTCTAATATAACAAAGAGCGAAGGTATTGTTCAGCGTGTGACTTACAACTCAGGTAAGGCTGATAGCATTTTGTACACAACCATCGCCTCCCCTCAGGGAGTGGCAAAGAGTATCGAGGAGTTGTCGCTCAACTTTGGACAAATGCTGACCGCACAGTATGCTATGCGTGGCGGTAAGCAAGGGTCTTTCCCTGGCGCACACGCCTATCAGTATCAGTTCACAATGTGCGTGGACAACTATGCAGGCTATTCTGTTCTGCCACACAACTTCTCGGCTGGTACGGGCGGTAGCATGTCCTCAACTTACGACGACAACCCAAAGTACACCTCTGGACCAAGTGGTTCGTATGGCATCGTTCATCAAGGACTTGCGCCACTGATGAACCACCCCTCGGTGGATAGCATTCCCGAAATTAAGGCTGCTGCTCTCCTCTTGTTCAACTACTCTTCGCAAGAGATGGCTGACCTTTATGGAGCGGTTGCTTATCAAGATTATAAGCGACAGAAGGCAGATTTCCCTTACACCTATAATTCGGTGCATGATATCTATCATAGTATTGTAGAGAACCTCGATACAATCAACGCTTGCTTTAAGAATTATCCCACAAAGCCTGATTGGTATCGTAAGAAGGTGGATAGCCTTGTAAATAAGTATATCGCAATCTCTCAAGCTCCCAGTATCGAAAATCTCCGACTCTTGGCGAACTCTCTGAAACTTCGCATGGCGATGCACATTGTGAAAGTAAGTCCCGACACAGCCAAGATTTGGGCAGAAGCCGCAGTGAAAGAGGGCGTTATTACCACGCATGAAGAAGCAGCAGGGCTATATCCTTCCGTACTTGGCTTTACCAATCCGTTGGTGGAAATCTCTGAGTCATGGGCAGACACCCGCCTGAACGCTTCGTTCGAGAGTATGTTGATGAGCTTGAATCATCCTTATACGGCATACATCTTTATGAAGAATAACGGGGCACTTGAAAATGCCAGCGACCCTTCTCGGTCCTTGCCCAGGAATACCCGCATTGTGGGTTTGCGCGCAGGCACTTACATGGATGCAGGTCAAAGTTATGATGTAAACCCTCGTGTGGCTTACTCTCGCATCGACAAACGACCTTTCACACAAGCTCCCTTGTATCTGATGAAGCTCGCCGAAGTGCAATTCCTGCGTGCTGAGGGTGCACTCCGTGGTTGGGACATGGGCGGAACAGCCGAAAGTTTCTACTACGCAGGTATTGATAATGCCTTCCTCGATGATCCAGTTAATAATATACGTTACACTTCTCGCGTAGATGCTTACAAGGCGCAGACAGAGGCAACAGCCTATACTTACGTAGACCCTTTAGATGCTTCTAATAACGCAGAGAGCTTGACCAAGATTGGTGTAGCTTGGAACAGTGCAGACGCCAAGGAAACAATGCTTGAGAAGATTATCACGCAAAAGTATATTGCACTGTATCCTTACTCGTTTGAGGCTTGGACAGAAGTGCGCAGAACGGGCTATCCTAAGCTCTTCCCCGTCTTGAACGTAGATGATGGTGATGGTAGCTTGAAGCAAGGTGAAATAATTCGCCGTATTCCATTCCCTGGACGCTCTGATGCAGCAGTGGCAACAGACATCGCTACTACAGGTCTTAAAGCCTTGGGCGGTGCAGACGTACAAGCCACTCGCGTTTGGTGGGATTTAGACCAAGCCAACTTCTAAGGAAAATAAATCCTAAGACAATAATATAAAATCAATATCCTCCTGATAGCGGAGGAGCAATCCTCCGCTATCTATCTTCACTAACACTTTCAATCAAAACATTATGAACAAGAGATCATTACTCGTGATGACGCTTCTTGGCGCTATGGCGGCAGGTATGCCTCAGGCAATGGTTGCTCAAGAAACAGGAACAACGCCTCCTTCGGCGTCGAAGACTGTTTTTGACTTCACACCATTTACTGACAGCAACTTCCTCAAACTCTTCTACAATGCTCACAAGGCAGGACGTAAGTATCCTACGATACAGGAGTTTGAAAACGCTGGCTTCAATAAGCACGACCTTGAGTTTGTGCGCTCGCACGTTCGCCCTCGTGCCATTATTGCCCCAAGTGAATCTGAACAGCTGGTACAAGGCTTGCACCCAACTCGTAAGATTTGGGCAAACATTCCTTCGGGAGATGGTAAGGGCTTAGGTGGTTATCCAAATGCCAACTTCAGCGATGACACCTTCTCCATGTGGAACTACACGGCTGTGTTTGGTAACTGGAACCATGGTATCTTCCAAGGACCTGGTGCGTGGACTGATGCTGCACACAAGAATGGTACAGATATCTATAGCGGTATCAAATTCTTTGAGTGGTGGACAGCTGGATCAGGTGATGAAGCTTATTCTAAGCTTATTACAGAGAAAGAGGACGATGGCACATTTAAGTATGTAGACCCACTTCTCAACATCTTGATGTACTTTGGTACTGACGGTATTAACTATAACTGGGAGGACAACACCTATTCCAACGAGAATGTAGTTAAGTTCCACAAGGAGCTTTACAAGCGTGCGGCGGAAATTGGCTTCAACAATTTCCACATTGGACTTTATACACAGAATGCAAGTCTTTACAATAGCAATGTTGATGCCCTTTATGGCACAAGTGCAACAGGTAAGACCGCAGATACTTTCCTGAACTATTCAGGTAATGATATCACTTCCAGTGCAGGTACTTCAGTCTTGTTAGCTGAGCGCCAATTTGGTAATGCTGACGGCGTTTATGCAGGTGTTTATATCTCCAGCATGGGACGTACTTGGGGAAACCTTCGTGGAGAAGGCTATAATGACTATACAGATGAAGCTAAAGCTGCTTCTCATCGTATGAATATCGTATTGTGGGGTGAACATGGTAATAGTCGCTTCTGGTCCAACACTCGGGGTGCAGACGCATACGAATTCCAGACTAACTATCAAGAATTGTTAGAGCGCACTTATTCCGGTGGTAACCGTAATCCTGCTAATCGTCCAGAATGGGCAGAAGGTAACCCTTACTCAATGGGTGCGACTGGTACTAATCCACCTATGTATAACTTCCCAGGCTTTGCCAGCCTTGTACCAGAGCGTTCTGCCATTCAAGGCAAGTTGCCATTCCGCACGCATTTTGCACTTGGTAATGGTGACCGCTACAACTACAAGGGTAAGAAAACTTTCTCCTCTTGGTACAACATGGCTGCACAGGATGTAGTGCCCACTTATCGCTGGCTCGTTTATAGAATGGGTACAACGGAGGTAGCAACAGACCTTCAACCCGCTTTCACGCACCGTGATGCTTATATGGGAGGTTCTGCTCTTGAGTTGAAAGGTAATCCAGGTAATACAGATGTGATTATCTATCGCACGAAGCTCACCGTAGGAACAAATCCTTATTTGCGCATTGCCATGAAATGGGCAGAAGGCAAGGAAGGAGCGTTACCTTCAAATCTTTATGTGATTCTTAAGAAAGAAGGAAGCTCTGAGTGGATTGAAGTGCCTGCAGGCGAAACTGGCAATAAGGAGTGGAAGCAAAATGATGTGGCAATCTCTGGTCTCAGTGCTGGCGATGTTATCACTCGCATCGGCTTGCGCGTGAAAGGTGATGGTAATCCTTATCATCTCTACGTAGGTAAGCTCGAACTCAATGATGATACACAAGCTGTTCCTGCTTCTATCGCCACTGGTAGCCTCATGGCAGAAGTGAAGGAAGAAACTACGCAGTCTATGTCTGTGAAGTTGAGCTGGGGCGTTGAGGGCGAAGGTACTGCTCGCAAGGACTTCGGTATGACTTACAACGACGAGCGTAATATCGACCACTTCGAGGTGATTTACAAGAGTGGAGAGAATGGTACGCCTCGCGTAATTGCCACAACTTCTTCTTGGTCAGCCTTCATCGGTAATAAGATCTTTGACAACGCTTCTGAACAACCTTACTTCGGTGTGCGTGCTGTCTCTACAGACTTGAAGACTTATTCTCCTATTGAGTGGATTGGCGTAGCCCGTTCACAAGGTGTGCCTAACTATTCAGACAAGTCCTATGGCGTATCACAAGTTAATGCTGCTTCTGAAGGCGTAGCAAAGGCTCGTGAACAACGTTACATTACTGACTTCACAACCACTGGTGCTATTCAAAATTTGAACTATACCAATGGTCAGCCACAAGCTGATGGCACGCAATACGTTGATGCTACAGAGACACACAACACTTTGATTGTAGAACAAGGTAAGACGATCACTCTCTTCTTCAAGGCGAAAGATAATGGTCGTGGTAGTGCTGCAACAGACGATGGTCTCCGTTATTGCTTCGGTAAGGCTTATCTCGACCTCGATGAGAGCAAGAGCTTCAATCCTGCTCCATTGGATCAGAATGGTGAGAACATCTTTGATCTCGGAGCTGCACGCCGTTCAACTAATGCTTTCCAAGAGCCAGGTATCACTCAGAATATTACTATTCCTAATGATGCCCGTGTAGGTAAGAGCCGTCTGCGCGTTGTATTCTCAGATGCTTGGTTCCCACACCCAGGTCCTGTTGGTTTGACATCAAAAGGCTTCTCTATCGACTTTGCTGTAGAGATCAGAGGTAATGCTGAACAAGGTCGTCCAAAACCAGTAGACCTCCACGACCAAGGCGAAGCTGAAGAACCAGAAGCAAAGGCAACTGGTATTGCTCACACTACGGTGGCTCAACCTTCAACTGCCGTGGTTGGTGAAAATACAATTACTTTGACGAATGTGGATAAGGCATGGGTTTACGATATGCAAGGTCGTTTCGTGAAATTCATCGACAATAATCCTAAGCAAATCTCTACTTCTGAATTCACTCCAGGCGTTTATATCCTGAAGATGCAACATCAGAATGTGATTCGTAGCGTGAAGTTCATCAAGTAATTATCCCTCGAAGCACTCATTTATTAGTAGCCAGTCTCTCGGGGCTGGCTACTTTTTTGTAAATTAGCGACAGAAAATACACAAGTCACTGAATATAATGTCTAAACTTCAAGAACCAATTTGTTTTACTCCCATACTTCAGCGCACCATTTGGGGCGGAGATGCCATTGTGCGTTGGAAGAAATTGTCGGGCAAGCAGTCTACGCATATTGGCGAGAGCTGGGAAATTTGCGACTTGGGCAATGTTGCCACTGTGGTGGCAGAAGGCGAACATCGGGGACAGACGTTGCGTACACTGACAGAGCGTTACGGCGCATCACTCTTAGGGCGTGCCAATTTTGAAAAGTATGGCAACGATTTCCCACTGCTGATAAAAATCATTGATTCGCACTCCGATTTAAGCATACAGGTGCATCCTGATGATGCGATGGCGCAACGGAAGGAGGGCAAGCCTTATGGCAAAACGGAGATGTGGTATATCGTAGACAATGCGCCCAATGCGTCGTTGGTCAATGGCTTTAGTCGTACAATCTCGGGCGAAGACTATGAACAACTCCTTGCCGAGGACACCCTGACCGAGCATCTGAACACTTTTGAAACAGCCCCAGGCGATTATTATTATATCCCAGCAGGGCGCATCCACGCTATCGGTGCAGGCAATCTGCTCATTGAAATTCAGCAAGCCAGCGACCTCACTTATCGGGTGTACGACTATAATCGTATCGACGACCGCGGTTGTAAGCGTGAACTGCATATACCACAAGCCAAGGAGGCGCTCAACTTTGAGGCAGAGACGCATTGCCGTCAGCGCGACCCTTTGGCTAAAGATGTCTGCACGCCTTTGGTGACTTCTCCCTACTTTACAACAAATGCCTATCACTTGACCGAGGCGAAGACGATTGCCCATCCCCACTTAGACAGCTTCCGCATCTTCATCGCCTTCAAAGGCGAGGGCGAGTTGGTCACAAAAGAAGGACAAGTCACCCCCTTGCGTGAAGGCACATCTGTGTTCCTGCCTGCTGTGCTCTCTGAGATAGAAGTCCGTCCGCTCACGGAAGGTTTCTCCTTCTTGGAAACATATATCGAAGCATAACGCATCCTCTTTTGCACCGCATTGCTGGGGCAAAGGCTCTAATTATTAAAATCTCCCTTTCATGAAAAAGACACTTGCAAGTCTTCTTGGCAGTCTGTGCGTGCTCTCGGGCATGGCACAGCGTCCTGTCGATTATGTAGATCCCCTCATTGGTAGTGGCGGACACGGCCATGTCTTTGTTGGTGCAAACGTTCCTTACGGCTTGGTGCAGGCTGGACCGACGAGTATCCCCACAAGTTGGGACTGGTGTTCTGGCTATCACCGTTCGGACTCTACTGTTATCGGCTTCTCGCAAACCCACCTCAGCGGTACGGGCATCGGCGACCTCTTCGACGTCACGGTGATGCCCGTAGTTGGTAAGGTCACTTATGCTCGTGGCACAGAAGACAAGCCTCTGAGCGGTTTGTGGAGCTATGCCGACCGCTCGCAGGAGAAAGCGCAACCGGGCTATTATCGCACCCACCTGCTCCGTTATAATATTACTGCCGAGATGACTGCTACTCCTCGTGTGGGCTTCTATCGCTTTAAGTTCAATCCGGACAGTGCGGACGTTGCCATCGTTTTCGACTTAGAGAATGGCGGTTGCTGGGACAAGGCAACGGACACCTATATTGAAGCCGTCGGGAAGCGTGCCGTGCGTGGCTATCGCTATTCCAAGGGCTGGGCTGCCGACCAAAAGATTTATTTCTATGCCGAACTCTCGGAGGATTTCGACTTTAAGAATGTACAAACGCATTACGCTCGCTTGAATTTGCGCAAGGGCGTGGAGGATATCTACCTCAAGGTGGCACTTTCCACACGCTCTATGGCTGGTGCGGAGCGCAACCTCCGTGCAGAGTTGAGCGGTTGGGACTTCGAGCAAGTGCGGGCGCAGGCAACAAAAAGCTGGAACGATGAGCTGAACCGTATCCACATAGAAACTCCTAACGCCTCCCAGCGCCGGATTTTCTACACCGCTTTGTATCACACCATGATTGCACCAAGTGTTACGCACGATGTCGGTGAGCAAACACCGATGTATAGTACCCTTAGTTTGTGGGACACGTATCGCGCTGCTCATCCCCTTATGACCATTGTCTCGCCGGAGCGTGCCACGGAAGTGGTTGATGCGATGGTCAATATCTATAACCGCTCAGGCAAACTCCCCGTCTGGTATCTGATGGACAACGAAACCGATTGTATGGTCGGTAATCCGGGCATTCCAGTGGTGGCAGAT
>JBHAFO010000014.1:0-5768 GCA_041856145.1 Alloprevotella sp. | reverse complement strand
GCATTACTGTTCGTAGTGCGTGGTTGTGTGGTGCGCCAATATGTGTTGCGAGAGGACTTCCCCAAGATGGGACTTGTGCCGGGCGACAGACTCTTGGTCGGACTTTATGACAAAAGTCCCGAGGTGGGCGAACCAACGGCTTTCAAGCTCCGCAAAAGTATCTGCTTCGACCGTCCTTTGGCTTGTCCTGGCGATACGCTGTGGATTTCCTTTGCCCACCATTCGCTCAGTCATCACCGCAACGACACCACTGACGAAATGCTCATTCTCCCCCGCAAGGGAGAAACGATGAGTGTGACCCCTCGCAACGCTGCCCTCTTTGCCAAAGCCTTGTGTCGCTACGAAGACGTGCGCACCGATCTCACCCCCGACAGCCGTCTGCTCCTGCGGGGCGAAGAGGTGAAAACCGTAACCTTTACGCACGACCTTTATTGGATGCGCCACACAAGCCCGTCCGAAGGTCTGATTGCCAGCTCTGCCATCATTGGCACACCCCTCCTCGTCACCTATTCCATCAAGCCCAACGGCACGTGGCGATGGGAGCGCACAGCCACTTCGCTCTCGTCCCTCCCGCAGAAAGAGGGGCGGAACAAAAAGTGACAAGACTGGTGGGAATTTCCCCCCTTGCTCTCACTGAAAGAAAAGCAGAAACAGGGCGCACAAGGCACAAGGGCGCACCTTGAAGCAGTCGTGCTCGGGCTGTGGCAGGACGAGTCGTAAGGACAGGGTGTTGCCTGTCTGTAAAATGCACCAGCATTTTCAAACGCTGATGAGCAGAAGAAATTTTCAAAACCATTCGCCCTATTTCCCTGTCCACACCGCTAATAAATCACGGCATTACTGAAACTTTATACAACATGCACCCCCACCAAGTCCTCGCCTCCGATGGGACAATTTCCCAGCCCTGCCCCACCTCTGAGGGGGCTATGAGCGGAGGGCTTCTCCTCTCAACAGCCTATCTTGCACCCGTGCAGCAATATGCGCACCTCTATCACTGTCGGGAAGTGCGCGAGGAACGGTGGGAACACTATACGAAGCAGACTTTCCGCAACCGTTGCTACATTGCCACTGCCGAGGGGCGTATGGCTCTGACCATTCCTGTGGAGCACGACTACCGACAGCCGATCCACAGCCTCCGCATTGCCGACCACGGACGTTGGCAAGCCGTGCATTGGAATGCCCTACAAACTGCCTACGACGCCTCGCCCTTCTTTGAATACTACGAGGACGATTTCCGCCCCCTTTACCAAGAGCCTTTCGAGCGGTTGGTCGATTTCAACACAGCCCTCCAACAAACCGTCCTCAACCTCTTGGAGCTACCAATCACCGTCCGCCACACGACAGCCTACGAGACTTCGCCCATGGGCGTGCTCGACCTGCGCGAAACGATCCGTCCCAAGCACCCACTGCCCGACCCTCGCTTTCGCATCGTCCCTTACTACCAAGTCTTTGCCCACCGCACAGGCTTCCTCCCCAACCTCTCCATCATCGACCTCCTCTTCAACATGGGGCCCGAGAGCCGTTTGGTACTACGCAACTCAATCAGTGAACTAACATAACTTGCAGAATTATGAAACAAATCAAATCCTTAGGCATCACACTTTGCCTCTTATTGACCACCCTCTTCGTCTTCAGCAGTTGTAGCGAAGACTTTTATGGCGATCAGTTCGAAGGTCGTTGGTCAAGCACCTACGTTTCCACCGACGGCACAGCCCTCACAGCCATTTACAACTTCGACGGCAATGGTTATGGCACATATACCATCTACTACGCCAACACCTCCACCATCGTAGAGCGGAGCAGCTTCAGCTATGAGTACAACAACAGCTACCTCTCCCTTTACTATTCCTCTGGCAGTAGCGATCGCTTTGAATATATCTTCGACAGCTACAGCCGTTTGCGCCTCGGCTACAGAGATGCCTATGGACTATGGGTGGAAGAATACTATACCAGAATATAGCAAACAGCCAAAAAGTTGATAGCCACCAGCAAGTAACAGAGCCTACAACCGCTACTTTTCGATAAAAAACATTATATTTGCACGTTGCTATCCCCCATCTCCTCGCAACGAGGCTGGGCGGAGAACACTTCCTCCTACTTTTTGGAATAATCAATCAATTCAATAATATCTCAAGTTTCAACAATGCAAAACAAAGGATTTGTCAAGTTTGTAGCTGTGGCTCTGACGCTGATTTGCTGCTTCTACTTCAGTTTCTCCTTCGTGACGAGACACTACGACCAGAAGGCGGCACAAATCACTGCGCTCAAGGGCGAAGCTGCAGGTAAGGCTTATTTGGACTCGATGGAGAACCAAAAAGTTTTCCTTGGATGGAAAACTTTGAAGGAATGCCGTGAGTTGCAAATCGGTTTGGGTCTCGACCTCGAGGGCGGTATGAACGTCATTCTCGAAGTTTCTATTCCCGATGTGATCAACTCCCTCGCTGGCGAAAATGCCAACGATGCCACTTTCAAAAAGGCGGTGGCACAAGCCCAAGCTGGCGTGAAGGCTGGCGATGGCAACTTCGTTGATCTCTTCGTAAAAGCCTACGAAAGTCTAAAGGGTAAGAACAAACTCGCTGGTATCTTCGCCTCTAACGCAGGTTTGAAGGAGAAGATCAATTTCAACTCCTCCGACGAGGACGTGCGCAAGGCACTCACCGAGCAGGTGGAGTCTGCCATCGAAAATGCCAACGAGGTGGTTCGCACACGTATCGACCGCTTCGGTGTGGCACAGCCCAACATTCAAATCCTCAAGGGTCGTGGTCAGCAGGGACAGATCATGGTGGAAATGCCTGGTATCAAAGAGCCAGACCGCGTGCGTAAGCTCCTCCAAGGAAGTGCCAGCCTCGAATTCTGGGAAACATACACCGGCGCAGAAGCCCTTGCTGCATTGCAACAAATCGATGCACGCAACAATGGCACTGCCACTGACACCACTGCTACGGATAGCACAACTCTTAACTATAGCAAGGACAAGGTTGCTAAGAAGAGCGAAGTGCTCATTGGCCAGCTCTTGCTCCCATCGCCTTCAGCTGAGGAATCAGCTTCTGTAGGCTACGTGCGTGCTGCGGACACAGCCACTGTGAACCGCATTCTCGCTTCGCAAGTGGCGCAAGACCTTTTGCCCCGCGACATGAAGTTTGCTTGGGATGTGAAGAATGCCCAAGGCTTGCAAGGCAACTTCTTTGAACTCTATGCCCTCAAAGCCATCGAAGGCGGTCCTGCTATGGCTGGCGAAGTGATTGCTTCAGCCTCTGCCGACTTCGACCAAAACCGTCGCCCCATCGTTTCAATGCGTATGAACACTGTTGGCGCACGCGAGTGGGGAGCACTCACAACGAAAACAGTTGGTAAGGCAGTTGCCATCGTTCTCGACGGCTATGTCTACTCTGCCCCACGCGTGAACGAGCCAATGACAACGGGTAGCTCACAAATCTCTGGTGCTTTCACCACCGACGACACCCGCGACTTGGCAAATGTGCTCAACTCTGGTAAGATGCCAGCGCCCACAAAGATTGTGAGCGAAGAAACAGTAGGCCCTTCTTTGGGTAGTGCCTCTATTCAAGCAGGTTTGACAGCTTGTGCCGTTGCCTTCGTGGTGCTGATGGTCTACATGTGCCTCATGTATGGCTTCATTCCAGGTATGGTGGCAAACTTGGCATTGGTGTTCAACTTCTTCCTCACTTTCGGCGTACTCATCTCCTTCCAAGCAGCTCTGACCATGAGCGGTATTGCGGGTATGGTGCTCACGCTCGGTATGGCAGTGGATGCCAACGTGCTTATCTACGAACGCACCAAGGAAGAACTCCGAGCTGGCAAGAATGTACGCCAAGCCCTCTCCGATGGTTATAGCAACGCTTTCTCTGCCATTCTCGACTCCAACTTGACATCGATCATCACGGCTGTGATCCTCTACTACTTCGGTACAGGTCCAATCCGTGGCTTCGCTCTCACACTTGGTATTGGTATCGTGGCTTCGTTCTTCACTGCTGTGTGGATGACACGCCTCGTTTACGAACACTTCCACAGCCGTGACAAGTGGCTCAACCTCAAGTTCACAACGCCTCTCTTTGCCAACTTCCTCACCAACACCAAGGTGCGCTTTATGGAAAACCGTGGCAGAGCCTACATCGTGGGAGGTATCTTGGCAATCATCTTCATTGGCTCATTGGCAGTGCGTGGACTCTCTAAGGGTATCGACTTCACGGGTGGTCGCAACTATGTGATCGAATTCTCCGAGAAGCACCGCAACGTAACGCCCGAGGAAATCGCAGCTACTGTGCGCTCTGCCGTGCAGGCGAAAGACCCCAATGCCACAGTTTCAGCCATTTCCATTGTGACAACAAGCAACAAGGCTGTGCGCTTGACCACCAACTATAAGATCGATTCCGATGCCAACGAAACCGACACAGAGGTAGAAGCCATCATCTATCAGTCGCTCAAAGCTAAGGGCTATATCGAAGCACCTACGCAAGAGATTTTCTCCGACCGTAACAACAAGACTGGCGGTTCGATCATCTCTGCACAAAAGGTAGGTCCATCGGTGGCTGCCGACATCACCCGCTCGGCAATCATCTCCGTAGCCCTCGCACTCATTGCCATCTTCGTCTACATCCTTATCCGCTTCCGCAACATTGCATTCTCATTGGGTTCTGTAGGCGCATTGGCATTGGATACGACATTTATCATCGGTATGTACTCCCTCTTCTGGGGCATCCTTCCTTTCTCGTTGGAAATCGACCAAACCTTCATCGGTGCTATCCTCACCGCTATCGGTTATTCGATCAACGACAAGGTGGTAGTTTTCGACCGTGTGCGTGAATACCTCCAACTTTACCCCACTCGCAACAAGTTGCAACTCTTCAACGACTCGATCAACAGCACGCTGACTCGTACTGTGACCACGTCATCAACCACGCTCGTGGTGTTGTTGTGCATCTTCTTCTTGGGTGGCGACAGCATCCGCTCGTTCAGCTTCGCAATGATCCTCGGTGTTGTGTTCGGTACACTCTCATCTATCTTCCTCGCCCTCCCTATCGCTTACCAAGTGATGGCACGCAAGGACAAGTAAGAATTTGATATTCATTCTTTACAGCTCCCCTGCAGGCTTCATCTGTAGGGGAGTTATTATTAAAAGGAGTATGCCCGACTGCATCTCCTCCATCAAAATTTCTAATCAATCTATTTCAATCAAACAATTATGAAGAAATTCCTATTTGCCACAATGGCACTTATTTTCATGGCACTCGCCTTTGCTGGATGTTCCAACGACGACGAAGGTAGCGATGCGCTGAACGGCACAACCTGGATGTATAGCGACAGTTATGCCACTCAGGCTATCACCTTTGCAGGAACAACTTTCAAAGGTAAGATCACCCTCAAAAATCAAAACATCACTTCCGAAGTTGAAGGCACTTATGTTTACTATCCCCCCACTATTCACATCACATTCTTTGATTCAGACGAAGATAAGAAGGTGACCAGCTCTGGCGTGGTAGAGGGCAATAAGATGACCTTTGTGGATGAGGAGGGCGATGTCCTCACTTATACCAAACAGTAGGTAGCCACCGCTTTTTCTCCTCCTTGGGCAGAGTGACCTCTCCCATTTACAACAACTCCCCTGCAAGCCGAAACTTGCAGGGGAGTTACGCTTTGAAAGCCATTCAAGCATCCACCTAATTGGCTATGCTGAAATCGTAGATAGAAAACTTGTCTGCCTCGCACCAAGCCACGCCGTCCATTTTCTCTACCTGCGCCACAAGGGCAAG
>JBHAFO010000013.1:0-4696 GCA_041856145.1 Alloprevotella sp. | reverse complement strand
TCCCGGTATTCCTGTGGCAACAGTCGGCGTGAATGGCGCACTCAATGCTGCCATCCTCGCTGCTCAGATGATTTCTCTCGGCGAACCCGCCCTTGCCACCCGTTTGGCCACTTACAAGGAAGGTCTTAAAGACAAGATTGTCAAGGCAAATGCCGACCTTGCCGAAGTGAAATTTAAGTTCAAGACTAATTAAAAAATGACACAGAACAACCGCCGCTACTTCCATTGTGGCACAGAACTTTTCAACTATACTCCCCGACGCACACACGAAGTGCGTGTAAAAGGCAGAGCCATTGGAGGCGACAACCCTTTGCGCTTGCAAAGTATGACCACGACCGATACCAACGATGTCGAAGCGTCGTTCCTCCAAGCCAAAGCCATCATGGACGCTGGTGCTGACCTCGTGCGCCTCACCACGCAGGGACGCAAAGAAGCCGAAGCCCTCCGTCCTCTGCACGAACGCCTCCGCCAGGCGGGCTACGACCAACCCCTCGTGGCAGACGTGCACTTCAATCCCGATGTGGCAGACATAGCGGCAGGCATTATTGAAAAGGTGCGTATCAATCCAGGCAACTACGTAGACCCCGCTCGCACCTTCAAGGCACTCGAATATACGGACGAGGAATATGCCGAAGAACTCGTGCGCCTCGAAACCCGTTTCAAGAAACTGCTGGCAATTTGCAAAGAAAACGGTACAGCCATTCGCATCGGCGTCAATCACGGATCACTCTCCGATCGCATCATGAGTCGCTATGGCGACACGCCTGCGGGCATTGTCGAGAGCTGTATGGAGTTCCTCCGTGTTTGCGTCAAGGAAGATTTCAAAAATGTGGTCATCAGCATCAAGGCGTCCAACACCAGAGTGATGGTATTGGCAATGCGCCTTTTGGTGGCAGTGATGAAAGAGGAGGGCATGACTTTCCCGCTCCATCTCGGTGTGACCGAAGCTGGTGAGGGCGAAGATGGTCGTCTGAAAAGTGCCGCAGGCATCGGGTCGTTGCTTTGCGACGGCATTGGCAACACCATTCGTGTGTCGCTCTCCGAAGCCCCCGAGGCTGAAATTCCTGTGGCGTGGAAAGTGGGCAGTGCTGCTTTCTCTCGTGCTGGTCACGGCATGATTCCTGCACAGGCTTGTCCCACGTTCAATTATCTCGACCCCGAGCGTCGCCCCACAACGGCAGTGAAAAACATCGGTGGCGAGAACGTCCCCGTCGTTGTTAGCACCCGTCTGAAGGGCGAGAACGATTTTGGAAAAACACGCCCCGATTATATTTACTGCGGCAGTCATCTGCCCCAGCAGCTCGAAGAAGGCATCGGCTATATCGTAGATGCTCCAGCGTGGAAGGGCAAGGACAACACTTATCCCGTGTTCCGCCCAGAGGATTTGATGTTCATCGGCAACAACCCTGCACCCATCAAATTCCTCTTCCTCACTTATGTGCAACTGAACGAGGAGGTGAAAGCCTGCCTCCGCCATCACCCCGAAATGGTGGTGATCGGGCAGAGCAACCACACCAACCGACAGGGCGAACTCCGTGCCATGGCGCACGAGCTGTGGCGTGAGGATTTGAAAAATCCGATCATTTTCTTCCAGCACTTCGAGCACAGCCTCGCCCAGCGTGAGGATTTCCAAATTCAAAGTGCCGTAGAGATGAGCAATCTCCTCTTCGATGGACTCACGGACGGCATCATGCTTTACAGCACCCTCGACCTCCCCTCTGCCATTCAAGACGAAACAGCATTCGGCATTCTCCAAGCCACCCGCTTGCGCACCACCAAAACGGAATATATCTCCTGCCCTGGTTGCGGTCGCACCCTCTTTGAACTCCAAGAAACCATTGCCCGCGTCAAGGCGGCAACGGGACACCTCAAAGGGCTTAAGATTGGCGTAATGGGCTGTATCGTCAATGGTCCTGGCGAGATGGCAGATGCCGACTACGGCTATGTTGGCGCAGGCCGTGGCAAGGTCAGCCTCTACCGTGGCAAGGTCTGTGTGGAGAAGAACATTCCCACCGACCAAGCTGTAGACAAGCTCCTCGCTCTGATCGAGAAAGAGCACAAGGTGGAGGAATAATTCTGCCGTGCTTATATCATATATGAAGTAGGGGGTGGTGCACAATGTGCAACCTCCCCCTACTTAAATCATCTCTAAATGGAGATTCCTCAAACATCGTTGCGCTACTGGGCAGACCTGCCTTGTCACTACCTCGCGCAACCGTAATTCCTTGCTCCGTGCCACTCGTCTAATGGGACGAAGAAGCAGCATCTTCAACAACTATTTGCTCTCCCTCTCTCAGCATTGCTCCTATCGCAGTTTTGGCGCAGCTCTGACTGTCTGCCTGAGGGGAAAGACGCATTGAAGGCAGTAAGATTTTCAGAAGATGCTTGTGCAAAATAGTAATTATCAACGAGGAATAAGCAAAGAATTATTATTTTTGCAGAAAGGGGGAAATGATTTTGGAATTTCGTTCTCCTTTTCCGATACGTTGTACATAGATATAAATGGGACATTCAAATAAAATTGTTTTTTCTTCTCAAAACTGCAGCAACTCCCTATGGCAAGCCATTAGGGCAGTTTTTGGTGCGTCCATAAACGAGGGGAAAAAACGCCTCGCTGTGTCAAACATTCAACGCCAAGACAACTCTGCCAAGGGAATGACCTGGCAGGGATTTTCAAGGTTGAATGCCGTGTTGCTCTGCGCCTTGTTATGGAGCATTCCTTTCGAGGCTTTGGCACAAACCCCTAAGGAGAAGAAAGCCACCACGACGAGTAAGAGCAGTGTGTCCAAGAAGAAAGACAGCACCTCCAAGGCAAAGAGTGCCCCAGCGAAGACCACAGCCACCAAGCCTGCGACCCCTAAAAAGACGACCGCAAAGCCCGCAAAATCTTCAGGCGCATCGCCGAAAAACTCCAAGCCTTCAAGAAAAAATTCCAAGCCTTCAAAAAAATCCGAGAAGCGCATCTCGAAAACAGCCCCTAAAAAGGCGGTTTCGACCAAGTCGTCAGCCCCTGTTGTAGCAGACACCAAGCAAATTCGCCAGCTCAAGGGCGACCGCCAAGCCTTGAAGCGACAAATCAACGAGGCGGAGCAGATTCTGAAAACAACCAAGAGCGATGTGCGCTCACAGCTCAATACGCTCACAGTGCTCAACACCCAAATTGGTCAGCAACGGCAGTATGTCGATGGAATCATCACGGAGGTGAACCAGCTTTCCAACGATATTGGTCATCTCACACGCCAGCTCGACACCCTGCGTCGCGACCTCACTTATCGCAAGAACAAATATGCCAAGAGCGTGCAGTATATGCACCGCAACCGCATGACGCAGAGCAACATTCTCTTTGTGCTCTCGGCACGGTCGTTCCGTGAGATGCGCCGTCGCCTGCGCTATGTGCGTGCCTTTGCGAAGTATCAGCGGGAACAGGGCGAAATTATCCGCCAGCGCGAACTCCTCGTGCGGGAGCGGGAGGCACAGCTCCGTGGTGTGAAGTTCGAGAAGGACAAACTCCTGCAAGAGGGGCGCACCGAGCAGGGTCGTCTCGAAGTGCAGCAAGCTGAACGTCAAAAGGTCGTGGCATCACTTCAAGCCAAGGAGGCTGAGTTGCAGAGAACGATAGCTACCCAGCGTGCCAAGGCAGCTGCTTTGGATGCGAAGATTGACCAAATGGTGCAAGCCGAAATTGCCAAAGCTGAAGCCCGCCGCAGAGAGGAAGAACGCAAGCGCAAGGCAGATGAAGCCCGCCGTAAGGAAGAGGAGAAAAAGCGCCGTGCTGCCGCAGAAGCCAAACGTCTGAAAGAAGAGGCTGACCGCAAGCGGGCAGAGGAAGCCAAGAAGCGACAAGAGGCAGAGCGTGCCAAGCAAGCTGCCGACCGCGCCAAGGCGGAGGGTCGCCAAAAGGAGGCAGACAGGCAACGCCAAGAGGCGAAACGCCTTGAACGTGAGGCGAACCAAGCCAAGGCGGACAAACAGCGCGCCGAACAAGCCGAGCGCAAAGCCCAGCAGGAGGAACGCCAAATCTCCACGACGAAGTACACCTATGTGGAAGCGGACAATTCCGACCGACAACTCAGTCATTCCTTCGCCAGCAACCGTGGCAGATTGCCTGCACCTATCTCGGGCAGCTATGCCATCACGAGCCGTTTCGGTTCTTATGCCGTTGAGGGCTTGCGGGGTGTGCAGTTGGACAACAAGGGTGTGAATCTCACCTCTCGAGGTCCTGCCTCGGCACGTGCGGTGTTCAATGGCGAAGTGTCCACCATCTTCTTCCACGGCGGTATGTACAACATCATCGTGCGCCACGGCTCTTACATGACGGTTTATTGCAATCTTTCATCCGTGAGCGTGGGACGTGGACAGAAAGTCAGCACTGGACAGACCCTCGGTGCTGTGGCATCGGACGGCAATGGTGGCTATACACTCCACTTTGAGTTGCGCCAAGAGATGTCGAAGCTCAACCCTGAGGGCTGGTTTAGATAAGTAAAGCCCCGCAGCAAGCACAGGTTCAGCCCCTCTCTCCGCTTAGGGGGAGGAATTGCAGAGTAGTGCCTTGAAGCTATCGCAAGGCAATGCCTGGGGGTAGTTGTGCTGGCGCAAGCGTTATTGCCAACGATGTAGGGACGCCCAACAAGGCGATGCCTTGTCACACAAGTAGAAACATATCATTCATAAATAGCTCTGTTGCACCACGATTCTC
>JBHAFO010000012.1:0-4353 GCA_041856145.1 Alloprevotella sp. | reverse complement strand
CGTCACGGAGGGCTGCGTAGTGGCGGGCGTTGGTGATGAGGAGGTCGTTCTGATGCACTTCGGGCAGAGAAGCGGCGTCTATCAATGTGGATTTTAGTTGTTGCAAGCCTGCGCCTGTGAGGGCGGAGAGGGGGAGAATGTCCGAGAAGGGAAGGTCGTAAGTCGTGCTGTGGTCAATGGCATTGGCGTGGCGACCATGGAGGAGGTCGTAGGCAATCTCTCGATGATCGTCCACGGCACAAGTTGAATGTTCGTCCGCCTTATTGAGCAAGAGTAGGAGGCGTTTGCCTTGACAAAGTGGTAGGATTTGCGAGGCAAGTCCCTCGAGTTGCGTGCGAAGATCCGCTGGATCAAGCAACCAAAGGACGATGCGTGCCTGCTGGATACGCTCAAAAGTGCGCTCAATGCCCAACCGCTCAATACTGTCGTCGGTGTCCCGAATTCCTGCCGTATCAATCAGTCGGAACGTGATACCCTCAATGTTAATCGTGTCCTCAATCACATCCCGTGTAGTGCCTCGGATATCGCTCACGATGGCACGTTCTTCGCCCAGTAAGCGGTTCAGCAAAGTACTTTTCCCTGCATTTGCATCGCCAACAATCGCCACGGGAACGCCATTTTTCAGGGCATTGCCCGTAGAGAAACTATTGACAAGTGCAGACAGTCGCTGGGCGATGTGTTGAGCGAGCGAGAGGAGTTCTGAGCGGTCTGCAAATTCGAGATCTTCATGGTCTGCAAAATCGAGTTCCAGCTCGAGGAGCGAAGCGATATGCACCAAGCGGTCACGCAGTTGGCGCAACTCATTGCTCACCCCCCCCCGCATCTGCGTCATAGCCAAGCGATGCGCTGCTGCAGAGTCCGCAGCGATAACATCTGCCACGGCTTCGGCTTGACTCAAATCGATCTTTCCAGAGAGGAATGCCCGTTGGGTGAATTCGCCAGGGCGTGCCACTTCGCACCCCTCAGCAACAAGGAGCTCCACCACACGTTGCAGAATATACTGCGAGCCGTGACAAGAAATTTCGGTACTGTCCTCGCCCGTGTAGGATTGGGGCGCACGGAAAAGGCTTACCAGCACTTCATCCACGATCTCTCCCTCTTTGTCGAGGACATGCCCAAAGGTGAGCGTGTGTGTTTTGCGGGCACTCAATGGTTTACCAGACAAGGGGCGAAAGATGCGTTCTGTAATGCCAATGGCATCCGAACCGCTCACACGCACCACTCCCAGCGCACCCCCAGGGGCTGTAGCTATGGCACAAATGGTTGAGGACATATTCTATTATATATATTGTATCATTAGAAGGCAATGTTGAAAGCCTCTACAAGGTGCTTTCTCAATTCTTGCTCATTGTAACTCACCGAGAGAATGCGTCCCTCGGCATCGAGGATATAGGTGGTTGGCACCCATCGGAGGGCATAAGGCGGAACAACACTTGAGTCCCAGCCACGGAGGTCGGAGAGTTGTGTCCACGCCATCTTGTAACGTTCCACACACGCCAGCCAATCCTTGGCAGAAGTGTCCATCGAAACGCCGACGAATTGCACTCCTCGTTCAGCCAACAATTCGTGCGCTTTCACGAGCATAGGGATTTCTCGTCGGCAATCGCCACACCACGAAGCCCAGAAGTTCAGCACCACAGGACGCCCACGGAAGTCGGTCAGTCGAGTGAGCCGTCCCTGTGCGCTGCGCACCTGAAAATTAGGCGCAACCTCGCCCACCTGCAAACCCTCACGCGCCACCACCAAACGCTCAAACTGCTGGTAATAGCGATTAGGCTTTAGCACAGTGTCCAAGTTTGCCCTCATCGTTTGCAAATCAGCCAAGGAAAGTTGCCAGCCAAAGTGTCGCAGAGCGATGTAAGGCACGAGCGGCGAAGCGGGCAACCTTTTGCTCAATGCCACAATGGAGAAAGTGCTGTCTGTGATGTGCGGGAAAATCAAACGATAAAGGCTATCCGTGGCAGAGCCTTTGACCTCCAAGCGGTTTTGACTCTCGTCCAAACGGATGCGCAATGTATCTGCGCCAGCAAAGAAGAGGGGCGGTTGCTTTGCCGTCTTGCTCGAGGTCAAGCCATAAGCCACCACGTCCACTGCTTCTCGGTTGAAGAAAAACCGTCCCCGCGAGGTACGTGCGCTGTCGAGCAACACAAAGTTACGGTCGGTATATTCCTTCAAGTAAATCATCGTCCCCTCCTCGCCCGTGTAGCGTCCTTCAATCACGAGGCGTTGCCCCAAGGCAACCAAAGTCACTGTCGTTAAGGCAAAAACAAGCGTTGCAATGCGTGCGTAAATCCATTTCATAAGCCTATACTATATATTTTGCGTCTATCAGCGCATACACAAAGGTACGCATTTTCGCTGATTGGTAGAAGATAAAGCGCATTTGGTCGAAAAGTCAAGGTGTTTTCGTGCCTTGCCCTTGGTGCAGAGAATATCCTTTCGTACCTTTGCAATGTGGAAATCCCACTACCCAACACAACAACTAAACGAGCTGGAATATGAAACGTTTCATTTTCGCCCTACTCGTAGCCTTTAGTGCTACGGGGGCAACGGCTCAAAATGCCGCAACAAGCAATGCGAAGAAGCTCATCAGCTCCACAGAACGGGCAGAGCAGAAAGCAAAAGAACTGAAACTTGACGACGCCAACACAGCCTGGTTTGTTCCCCTCTACACAGAATATCAAGATACGCTCCGAGGCGTGCGCCGTGCCATTATGGACGGCTCGGATCGCAAAGCCGCTAAGGAGATGAAGAAAATGGACGATGCTACAGTGAAGCGTGTCATTCTCAAAAACTTTGATGTCGAGGAACAAAGTCTTGCTTTGAAGCGCATCTATTTTGAAAAGTTCTCAGAGAAACTTACGGCGCAGCAGTTGCTTGCAGTGTTTCAAGACCGCTCAGAGAGCAACAGCGGTCAGCAACGCAACCAGCGTCAGAACAACAATAACCAGCAGGGTTCATTTGTCGGACCCGGTGGTAACTTCGGAGGTCCCGGTGGCGGATTTGGTGGTCCCGGCTTCTGAACAAAAGACGAACAAACAATAGCGATTGTTTGCTTACAGTGTGATAGATTAGAAAGGGACGGCTGATGATACAAGTTTTGTATCGTCAGTCGTTTTTTTTGTGCCGTGTTGAGGCGAGGGGAGGAGTTGTGTTTTTGCGAAGTTGGCATCCTGTTCCATCAGCGGTGCACCGCGCTCTGACAACTCCCTACTTTTGGGCAATAAAAAAGGGCTACCGCTGTAGCCCAAATCTATTAACCTTAAATCTAATACTATGAAAAACACATTGCAAATGTAGCAACTATATCGTGAAAAAGCAAGGGATGTGTCGATTAAAAAGCTCGAAAATCGACAAAGTGGCAAATTTTATCGATGAAATTCTATCCTTCATAAAAACGCCTTGCATTCATAGCAATTTCATCTGTTTTTTATCAAGAAAGAATCTCGTTCATAATTTTTCGACCAAATGTTTGCAAATCGCATAAATCATGGCAAATTGAACGTGAAGGCACAGAGCGGAGGAGCAGGAGCACTCGGATGTTGTATGTTAGGGTGGGAGAAAAGACGCCCTCCGCCGATGAGGCAATCCTTTATCTCTGAACGGAAAACAGAATGCCTGCGGTGATGAGATTTTTGAACGAGACTACAGAGTAGTTGCATAATGTGCAAGCATTTTCAGAAGATGAGTCGCAGCGGCTTGCGAGAGATGGTGATTTGCGTCCTTTTCCCGCAGGTCTTATCATTGGTTTTCGCCCATTCCTTAGGCTAATAATCTTTGTTAGAATGCTCTTGCGTTTTGCGGATGGGGGCTTCCATTCTCTACTCTTGATTGCTGATTTTCAAGGAAGAAGTAGTGGAGTCTTTTATGTGTGGTTAGCCAAAACGCCCTGCCTTGCTGAAATGTCCGTCTTTTAGACTTCGCAACATTTCATTTGGATCTCGGGCTTTGATGTATTATCTTTGCAGTAGCAACAAGGGCGGAGCAGTCGAATTGACTGCTCTGCCCTTGTTTTAGCCCTTTGAAAGGCGAATTTTCCTGCGCTTGGCAGATTTTCTCCCTACGCCTGCTGGGAAAACTCCGAGCCTTCTCGGAAAAATTCCAAGCCTTTCTGCTTTTTCTGCGGGCGTGATTTGTTAAAACAGAGAATGCCGAAAGTTAAAGTTTGTGGAAAATACGTGAGGAATGGAGGGGGCGATAGTTCAGCCATTGTCCTGTTTTGAAAATAGGTGAGGGCTTTGTAAATCGGGACGGCAAGATATGTTTTCAACAGACTTGCCTTGCCACGACACGCCCAAGCCTTGTGTTGTTCCCCTCTGCTCCTTCGGCTGAACGGGAAAGGTTTGTCTTTGG
>JBHAFO010000011.1:0-3171 GCA_041856145.1 Alloprevotella sp. | reverse complement strand
TTCCCTTATCGCCCAAAGGCAGGTCGGTCTTTGCGCCCGGTTGCCACGTCATCTTGGTGTTGGGAAAATTCGCCTGCACAGCCGAGTCTTTCTGCCACTCCGTGGCATTGCGGGGCAGGCGGGCGAGCACACTACTCACGGTCTTTTCCTTGCGCCGCACCACAGGCTGTTCCTCCACTAACAATTCCTCGTCAGTGGTAAAGGGGGTGGCGGTGGAAAGACTGTCGTGTTGTGTCATAGTGCCGAAGCTCTAACCGTGTTTTGTTTGGTCGATGGCAGCATACTTGGAGAGCGACGTGTCCCAGCGTGGGGTGCTTTTCGCCTGCTCAAGTGCTTCCTCTGGTGTGGTCGCAACCGTCCACAGTGCGCTGTGCATAGGGCGCATAAAATTTTGCGCTATTGCCTTGTCGAGCTGGGAGAGGAGCGGGTCGAAAAAGCCGTCGATGTTGAGAATGACGATGGGCTTGTCGTAGAGTCCAAGTTGCTTCCACGTGATGACTTCGAGCAGTTCCTCGAGCGTGCCGATGCCTCCGGGGAGGGTGATGCAGGCATCGCCCATCTCTGCCATGCGCTCTTTGCGCTCGTGCATGTCCTTCGTGACAATCAGTTCCGTCATCTGCTCGTGTTGCCAGCCGTGGGCAATCATAAATTTGGGTATCACCCCGATGGTGCGCCCCCCTACGGCATTGACAGCGTCGATGAGTGCGCCCATCAGCCCGATGCGTCCAGCACCATTGATGAGCGTATGCCCCTCTTCGGCAATGAGCCGACCGAGTTGCACCGCTGCATCGAAATACGCTTTTGGTACTTGTCCGCTCGAAGCGGAAAAGGTGGTAATTTTCATGCGCTGAGGCTTAAAGAGCAAATGCTTGCTTGATCGTATCGACGTAGTCGAGCTTTTCCCAAGTGAAGAGTTCCACTTCCATCAACACCTCACGACCTGCGAACGAACCAAAATGCTTGGTCACGGTGCGGGGTTCGCGTCCCATGTGGCCATAGCTGGCAGTTTCTTCGTAGATGGGTTGGCGGAGTTTCAAGCGGTCCTCAATGGCGCGGGGGCGGAGGTCGAAAATTTCTGCCACGCGCTCTGCAATTTCGCCATCGCTCAGATTGACGTGGCTCTTGCCGTAAGTGTTCACGTACACGCTGATAGGCTCTGCCACACCGATGGCGTAGCTCAGCTGTACGAGCATTTCATCTGCCACGCCTGCTGCTACCATATTCTTGGCGATGTGGCGGGCGGCATAAGCTGCGGAGCGGTCCACCTTTGAAGGGTCTTTGCCTGAAAAAGCACCACCACCGTGTGCCCCCTTACCGCCATAGGTATCAACGATGATTTTGCGCCCTGTCAAGCCTGTGTCGCCAGCGGGGCCGCCGATGACGAACTTGCCTGTAGGGTTCACAAAGTACTTGATGCCGCCTTGATGGAACAGGGCTTGCACTTCCGGAGTAACGACACGTTCAGCCAGCACGCGGGGAATGAGAATTTCCTCCACGTCACGGCGAATTTGTGCAAGCATCAACTCGTCGGCTTTCTCCTGCGAGCCAGCCTCTTCGGCTGTGATGAATTCATCGTGTTGAGTAGAGATCACGATGGTGTCGATGCGCACGGCGCGGTCGTTGTCGTCGTACTCGATGGTCACCTGACTCTTGGAGTCGGGACGGAGATAGGTCATCACCTTGCCTTCACGGCGAATTTCTGCTAACACCTCCATCAGCTCGTGTGCCAAAGAGAGGGGCAGGGGCATATAGTTGGACGTTTCGTTGTTGGCATAGCCGAACATCATGCCTTGGTCGCCTGCGCCCTGTGCCATAGGGTCGGTGCGTTCCACGCCACGGTTGATGTCTGGACTTTGCCCGTGAATGGCATTGAACACGCCACAGCTTTGGGCGGCAAATTGATAAGCATCCTTGGTGTAGCCGATGCGGGCAATCGTGCGACGGGCGATGGAGGGAATGTCTACATAAGCCTCCGACTTCACTTCGCCAGCAACGACCACTTGACCTGTGGTAACGAGTGTTTCGCAAGCTACCTTGGATGCTGGGTCAAAAGCCAGGAGTTCGTCAAGAACGGCGTCGGATATTTGGTCTGCCACCTTGTCGGGGTGACCTTCAGATACGGATTCAGATGTGAAAAGATACATAGTCCTTAATGTTGAATGGAGCATAAAAAAATCCCGCACAGTGTGTTGTACGAGAGATAAACGGAAGGACGGAAAAAAGGGCGGTGCCCAGTGAGGTGTAAGTCCTCGGACAAAGGGGCAAGCCCCATCGTTTTAGACATTTTTTTCCGTGGTTGCAAGCAGTCAAATCTCTCCACGTTCATCTTATCGGGTGCAAAGTTAGCCATATTTCTCGACTTCCCAAAACTTCGCCCACTTAAAAACTTTGCAAAAGCGTGAAATTGCCTTTTGAGAGAAGAGTAAATCGCCCTCCTGCCTATCAAAAGGCGAACGGTCATTCCTAAAGAATAATTTTACGCCGTTTATCTACTCTGACAATCAGTCGTAAAAACAAGTGCAGAGTGCAAGGTTACGCCTTGAGGCAATGGTAGCTGGCACTGAAAATGATTGCAACTGTTGGGACGCTCGGCTCGAGCCTCCCAACAGCGTTGTTGAACATTTTTAATGCCGTTGGATAAACACTCTTCATCGTCTACAATTTGTTTGTGCATTTGGCGAACACGCTACACGCCCTTCCTGTGTTTTGCACAATAAGGGGAGTGTGTTGTAATAGGTTAATACGCCAAGTTTCGATCCTTGTAGTTTTATATTTGATATACCAAAATTAACACAGAGAAAAGTGTCGGAAAATCGGTTTGCGCCTGCTGTAAATCCTTGAAGGCTTGGAAAATTTCCGCGAAGGCTTGGAGAAATTGCGGGAGGCGCAAGCAGAAAATTCAAGTTGCACCACTTGGAGGCGCAACTCGTGGGGGTAAAAGAATAGGGGAGGTGGCATTCGATAGCCATCTCCCCTTGTGCTTACTGCAAAGATAACACTTTGAGGAGCGAAATGCAAGGGCAGTTGTTGCGAAACCTTAAAGACGGACAACGCTTTTAAGAAGCTTTTCGCCCAGCCAGAGGAGCAGAGCCAAGCACTATAGTGCTTGAGCTATGCTGTGGCTCAGAAAAGGTCTGTTGGAGACGAACCTTTTCGCCCAGCCATGCGAGT
>JBHAFO010000010.1:0-3059 GCA_041856145.1 Alloprevotella sp. | reverse complement strand
GGCGATGCGGTGAGAGGCGGACGACAAGGCTTTCACTGCCACGGCATGGCCGTCATAGCCCAAACAAGTGACATAAAGGCTGTCGGCTGTGAGTGCCTTGCGGGGAATGGACACAAAGCCTTGTCGGTCGGTGTGTTGGTGGTAGCGACCAATGCTGATGGTCGCCCCAACGATGGGGAGATGGCTCTCGTGGTCGGTTACATAGAGGTCGAGGAAGTCGCTCTGCTTCTGCGCCATTGCCGAAAGGGCGAGCACAGGAAGAAGAGCCACAACGAAACGTTTTGAAATCTTCATTGGGGAAAAACAGAGATGGGGTGCGAGCAACCAAATAGAGGCTTCGAGACGCATTTACTCAGGAGTAAAAATGCGCTCAAAGGCTCGGCATTTTGGTTGTCGAACTGATGTACAAAAATAAAGGGGAGGGAGCAACGGTACGGAGCACCGATGCAAAAAGGAAACGGCAAAACGCATTTTCGGCTGTCGGACAAAACGGTTGCAACAGGCGGGAGGAAATGCTATTTGCCCATAAAGACGACACACGTCGGCCCTATGATTTTATGCCATTGGCGGAGCATTGGCTTGTGCGCGCAGGATAGAAACAACAATAGTAGCCATACGAGGTATGTTGCGCTCTACAGTTGTTGTTTGAATATAAGGGGTAATGTGCACTTCGCCTGCCACTTGGAACGGTGGCACGAGGAAATGACAAATTTCGCAATGGCTCTCGGTCGAAGCCGTAGCCACCTGCGTTACATCATCATGGTGACATGCGCAAACGTGACTTCCCTCGCTGTGAAAGTGGAAAGATTTCACAGCGAGCATGGGCAATAGCACTGCCAACAAGAAGATGGCAATCCACTGCCGACGACGGTTGTAAATACGTTTGTCGAGCATCTCGGATAATTCTTATACTGCAAACTTACAATTTTTTCTTGAGTCGACACTGTTCCAAACGCTTAAATATCGTTCATTTGGTATCTTCTCGCAGAAAATCACTATTTCTGGGTATTGTGGAGGCGGAGGGCGGAGAGGACGCAATTCTCCCATTTGCATCTTCCTGCCTTAACGAATTTACAGTTATTACACCAAGATTAACACGGCAGGGCTGGACGTTTTTCTGAACTATACCTACTCGAGGAGCGGGACGGCTTGGAGAAATGCCGGGAGTGCTTGGAGAAAAATCTGGAAGGCTTGGTGTTTTTCCAAGTTGCGGTACTTGAAAAGTGAAATTCCTGCGCATGAAAAAGGAGAATGGTGCAAAACGACCATTCTCCCCTTAGAGGTTACTGCAAAGATAATACTTCTCGGAGCAGAATGCAAGGGCAAGTGTTGCAAAATCTTAAAATGAGAATGCACCAACCCTTGCCGACGATGACATTTGCGCGAGTATCATTGGCATAAGTGTACCTTGCGAATGTTCTCGGCTTCCTCAATCTCCGCACTCGGAGGGACGAACGAACGCACCACGTTGTTGGCGCTGGGCGATGATGCTTTCCAAAAATTTGCGACGCTGTGGGGCAATCCATCGGCGCGCAAAGATGTTAGGAATGGCTACGCCAATGGAGATGCCGAGCACTGCCAAAGTGGCGTTCATCAGGAAGTTGGAAGCCGTGGTAAGCTCGCCCACATGTCCTTGTAAGCCCATCAATCCGAAGAGGGCGCGGTACATCAGCACGCCAGGAATCATCGGAATAACGCTGGGGATTGACAGAACGTGATTGGGCACGTGCACCCAATGCACCACCTTCACGGCAATCAAAGAGGCAAGCACAGAGCCAGCCAAAGAGCCGATGATAAGCCCCATGCCCATGTCGAGGTTCACATAGTTGCGGGTGCAAACGGCGATGATACCACCTATTGCCACAACGGGGAGAATGCGGAGAGGAACGTTGAAAATCATTGAGAAACCTACTGCCGAGATGGCTGCTGCGAGGGCATACTCCCAATAGGCGTGGTCGGGGCGGAGGCTAAGCGTGGTGATGAAGCTCTGGTCCACGCCAGCGAACTTGATGATGAGAATAAGCCCAAAGGTCATTGCACCAAGCGTGAGCACAGTGTTCACAAAGCGTGTCCAGCCAATGTTGATATAGTTGTCGAGCATATCATCGACCGAGTTAATGATCGGAACACCAGGAACTATGAAGAGGGCACACGCCAAAAGAGGGTGCAGAGGAGTATCTGTGAGATTGCCGGGGAGGAAGGTCGTGCCCCACGCAATGAGGGTGGAGAAAAAGGCGGCAATGGCAGTGTTCATGTAATGGTTCAGATGTGCCGAATTAAGGTAGTGGCGCAACATAAATCCTGCAAAGGCGGCGATGGAGGCGAAGAGGAATGCCACCCAGTCGCAACCGAACTGAATGCAGAAACCGCCACAAGCAAAACCTGCTCCTATGGCTGTGACCAACGGAGTATAAGCACGGGGCTTTTTGCTGGCTTTTTCTAACTCGTCGCTATATTGATCAATGCTCCAATCCTCCTGAATGGCGCGCCACGAGAGCTTGCTCACTTCTGTGATCACGGTCATATTCACGCCGTGGGTATCGCACCGTTGAAATTTGGAGAAGGAATGGGTCTCGTCGGAGTAATTGACCATGAGCATATTGTAGGTCACATAAATATGGAGGTACTCCTCCTGTAGTCCGAGAAAGGCGGCAACACGCTTCATGTTGCGGATGATGCGATTGGTGTCTGCCAAGGAAGCGAGCAGGATGTAGCCTGTACGCAATAATAGGTCGAGCTTGCGACGCAACAGGTGCTCAGCCTCGTGAGTGTTAGGTGTCATTTGTTTAGGCTTTTATAGATGTTGTGCGTGCAAAGGTACGAAAAAATAGTACGCTCTGCGCAGGGATATAAAAAAGAGCGGTGTCTTATCCCGAGGGATAGACACCGCTGAGCGTTTCAACCGCTACGAGGCGATTTTAGTCTTCTGTGCGACGGAGCTGTTGTACGTAAACAGCGTGCTCCTTAGCCAAGCGCTTCAAAACTGAAGGCTTGTTGAACTGCTGACGTGCACGGAGTTCCTTAATGACACCCGTTCTTTCAAACTTTCTCTTGAACTT
>JBHAFO010000009.1:0-6076 GCA_041856145.1 Alloprevotella sp. | reverse complement strand
GTCTTGCCTTCTGTAGCAGCCTGCATAAAAGCATCATCAATGCGGACACTGACATTTGCCCCAGTGACTTTCCCCTCAGTCATCTTCGCATCGATAAACGCTTCTGCATCGGGGTGCTTAATAGAGACGGAGAGCATCAAAGCTCCACGGCGTCCGTCTTGTGCTACCTCTCGGGTGGAATTGCTAAATCGCTCCATAAAAGGTACAAGTCCCGTAGAAGTCAATGCCGAGTTTTTCACAGGCGAACCCTTTGGACGAATGGCAGAAAGATCGTGTCCCACACCGCCACGGCGTTTCATCAGTTGCACCTGCTCCTCGTCCTCCTTCAAAATGGCACCATAAGAATCAGCATCGCCATCTACGCCAATTACAAAGCAGTTGGAAAGGCTCGCTATCTGAAACTCATTGCCAATACCTGTCATCGGGCTACCAGCAGGAATAATATATCGGAAATGATCCAAGAGTTCAAAAACCTCCTCTGCCGACACAGGATTTTGATACTTTCGCTCGATGCGTGCAATCTCATTGGCCAATCGCCAGTGCATATCCTCGGGCGAACGCTCATAGATATTCCCAAAGGAATCCTTCATTGCATACTTATTCACCCATACACGGGCGGCGAGTTCATCGCCATTGAAGTATGCCAAAGAGGCATCGAATGCCTCGTCATAGGTGTACGTTCGTGGTTCCAAAATAGAATGTTTTTTGATTTGCAATCAGTGATAAGTTTTGTACTACAAAGCTAACTATTCCTATTTGATTGACCCTCATACTTCCGCACTTACTTGATCAGAAATCGAAAAACAAGCACAAAGTTGCTCAAACATTTGCCCATCTCATTTTTTCTCTCAACATTTTCTCCTCCGTGCGCTATTTCTTTGTCTGGAGACGTAGGAAGACTTTCCTGGAAGACGTAGATTTTCCACTGGAGGCGTAGAAAAACTTTAGATCACACTGTGTTTTATATAATTTCTGACAGGATCTATATAAAACACAGTGTAGTCTACATAAATCCTGACAGAAACTAAACTTTTTCAGCGCTTCCAGACAAAAATGTTGGTCTGGGAGAAAAATTTGTAGGGAATGAAGAGACGTTTTGTCAGGTAAGGAGAGAAGTTTCTCTCTGCAAAAGCACCTTCTTGTTCCACACGAAAAACAAAGTAGAGGCAAGCCAATTTCTTCGCTTGCCTCTACTTGTATGATTGAGAATATGTATGGTTTATTATCTACTTACTTTCCCGTTCCTCCTCTTCGTAGCCTTTGAGGATGGGGAGTTGGAATTTATACTTTACGGCTAAAAGGCGGAGAATGATGACTGTGCAACCACTGATGATACCCGTTGTTACGTTATCTACGCCCAGCGAATGGCAGATATAATAGACAACTCCGCCCAGCGCACAAGCCATGGCATAAAACTCTGTGCGGAAAACGAGAGGCTCTTCATTGATCAGCACGTCACGGATGATACCGCCAGCAGCACCTGTTACCGTTCCCATAATGATTGCCGCCCAAAAGGGATAACCACTCGGCGCATTCAGAGTTTTCTCAATACCCGTCACAGTAAACATGCCCAAGCCTATGGTGTCGAAGATGAACCAAGTGTTATGTTGTCGAATGATGAATTTTCCGAAAATCATCACAGAGATGAGTGATAGCCCCGTGCAGACAACATAGAGTGGGTTTTGCATCCAAAAAATAGGTACATCAATGAGTATATCTCTCAGCGTACCGCCTCCGATGGCAGTTACCAAGCCGATGATATAAGCACCGAATAAGTCGAAGCGTTTAGCAGATGCCAAGCGGATGCCAGAAATGGCAAATGCAAGTGTTCCGATGAAGTCAAAGAAGTGGACGTATGTAATTTCTGGCATGAGAAGATATTATTTAATCTATTGAAGTGAGTTCTATTTAGAGGAATGTATTTGCGAAAAGCCGATGAAGCGGTCGTAACGGTCGGACAGACTGCGAGAATATATGAGGATCGTATATTCATTCTCGGTCTGAAAGAAGTTGCCTTCTGTCGCAGTCGTTGCTGCCACTGCATAAGGAGATGTTGCCACAAGATACTGATAGTTATAATAGCCTTGTTTTAGTAAAACATCGGCTTCATACGCCTGCGTTGTGTCATTGTAACGCAACTCATAAGCGGGATTGAGGCTTCGCTCTGTCCATCGTCCATTGAGAAAAACACGCTTGCCTTCAAGTTTTGGCATTTGCAATTTGAAATGTGTGAGGATATAATCTGCCTCTGTTTCGTCATAGTTCGTATCATCGCTACGCACAACAGACAAACCATTCTGATCCTCGTCATAAATGTAGTTATTGCGCGGAAAGTCTGTCATCACATCGGCATGGTAAATACCGCCCAGCTTGTACAAGCTATTGATGTGCATTGTGGCATAACGTGTCGAGAGCATTTCCATCTTGCGGTATTCATTTCCTGCATCAAAAATCAGTGTCCTTGCATGTTCCCAAAGCAAGAAGTTACCATTTTGCGAGGTGTAAGGAGGATTTTTAACCGCATTGTCCCATCGCCGATTCTGAAGTACATAAACTTTTATCTCATCTTGAGGATTAGACAAGCCTCTTACATTGGAAATGTCCACTTTGAAGCTCACTTGCTGATGGGTGGCACGATAATCTATATCGGTATTTGAGGAAACAGTAGCCGCGGTTACCGTCAAAGGTTCTACTATCGCAAAATAAGTTTCTGCTACCACTGCCTTTTCTCCGCCCTCATTCTCTCGCAGGATAGACAAGCGATAGTTGCCCGAAAGCAATGGTTGCATAGAAGAGTTGGGGAAAGAGAATTGATAGTGTGTATAGAGCACCGAAGTGTTGAGACTCTGCTGATAGTCCGTAATGAGCTCCTCATTTGAAGGCGAGGCTAAGTATTCACTTTCAAAAAGTTGCGCGGACGTTTTGAAATCATAGGTGCAATGCTCTATGCAATAAGAGTAGCGTCTGTAATCGTGGGTCAAATCATCAAAACTCACCTCCAATGTTTCGCCTTTTCCAAGTTGTAAAATGGGCAAACGCTGTTCCTGTCCATCCACAGCAATGCGGAGGGTTTTAATATCATCTGCAAAGATGGATGTTTCTTGGCTATATGAAGAAACAGGCAAGCAACAAAGCAGGAGGAGGAAAACATAGGATTTCATGGAGCAAAGGTAAGCAATCTCTATAAAAGGGCAAAGCCCCTCAAGCGGTAAGACTTACCAGCTGAGGGGCTTTTTCTATTTATCTTTTCGAAGTGCTATTCTTCAAAGAGGCTTTCGGCATATTCTAGTTCTGCATCTACAAAGAAAACCAGTTCTTCGGCTGTGAAATCGCCCATCTTATCTTTCTTCGCTTGTTGTGCCAAATAGGCAGCGATTTTCTCAAGATCGAGTTCAAACTCTCCATTCTCGTCCGTCTCGGCATCGAAAAGCCCACTCTCTGCGTAGTATTCTTCGAGTGTGTCGAGGAAGTAATAAACCTTCTCCTCGTCGAATTTCTCTTTAAGGTCAATTGGGAGATGATTGATGATAAATGCAACTTCACGAGCGTCGTCCTCTGCATCGAGCAAGAGTTCGTTGTCAATACTCATAGGAAAGTGTGTTTAGTTGGGGAATACAATGATGTCCCCTCTTCTTATGATGAACACGAGAGAGGAGACATCGGAAAATTTTATTAGCCGAGCAAAGCCTTAACTTTTGCTTCGAGCACATCCTTTGTGGCAGCACCGATTTGCTTATCTACAATTTCGCCATTCTTGATGAAGAGAATTGTAGGAATGTTGCGAACACCATACTTTGCAGGAAGCTCGTCGTTTTCATCAACATCGCACTTGCCGATGTTTACTTGACCTTCAAATTGTGCAGAGAGTTCATCAATGATTGGACCAACCTTTTGACAAGGACCGCACCAAGCTGCTGAAAAATCAAGAACTACGGGAAGGCCTTCGGCTACTACCTCATTAAAATTTGCGTCTGTGAATACTTTTGCCATAATCTATATATTATTTGTTTATGATGCGAGAGAAAATTTTCTATTAGAGTACTTACAAAAGACATGCCAAATGGATTGTGCATCTCATCTGAGGATTTGACGCACTTATAGCAGTCCATTGCAAAAATACGAATAGAACTTGAAATACCTAAGTATGACCCTCAAAAACTTACATAACTTTGACTTATTACCTTATAGGCTTATTTTATCACATCTCCCACTTGATCAATATTCAAATGGTTAAGATGGTTTGCGTCTAACCCCTCTGCGTCAAAGACTAAAGACCTCAGAGAGATTCTTCCTAAGCGTAGGAGAATTCTCTGAGGTCTAAGTATAAAGAGTTAAGCCTTAGAAGCTACTTCCAACGGAATAAGCTGCACGGCCACTTGAGATGAGGTTGTTGGTATTAGTAGCAAGTGAGCCACTGATACCTAGACCGTTCCAAGTTGTGCCTGTGTAAGACGCACTGGAGCGGAGATAGTAAGTTGTGCCACTGCTCAAGCCTGAAGAAGAAAGCATGATGGCAGTACCGCTGATGCTTGATGGCACTTCAAAGTAAATTAAGCCGTTGCCACTTGCATCATAGAGTCCAATCTTGCGACCAGCCAAAGAACTTTCTGTCAGCGCCACAGAGGCTTGGCTGGAAGAGGAAGAAGTCAAAGCTGTGCTACCTCCAATACCTACGTAAGTACCACCATTGATGTAGATACTATAGCCTTCTGCTGCATCAATCGCATTCTCAGGAGCAGCTGCACCCAAAGCGACAACATATCCACCGCTGATTGTCAAATTGCCGTTCGCGTCAATACCGTCATTGTTGGTTGCTTTCGCAAAAACCTTACCTCCGCTAATTGTCAAGTGACTGGAAGAGTTAAGAGCGTCGTCATAGCAAGAAGAGTAAACCTCGCCACCGCTGATAGCCATCGTGCTCTTACTTTCCAAACCTTCAGAATATTTAGAAGTGATAGTCAGCGTTCCTCCGCTAATAGTCATAGCACCATCGCTCTTCACGCCTTTAGGATCGGTTGAGATGCTGGTGGTATAATAGTAAGTAGAACCGCTTGTAGCAACAGTCACTGTGCCGTCAGTCATATCAAAAGTACCATCAACGCTGATGCCCTTACCGCCTGCACCTGTGCTGGTCAAAGTCATCGTACCACCGTTGATATACATATTACCATCCACCTTAATAGCAGCAGATGCCGTAGCGTCAGCTTCATCGCTATCATAAGCACCACCACCAGAAGTTGTAATTGTATATGTACCACCGCTGATAGTAAAGGCTGAATCACACTTCATGCCCTTGGCTGCAGTTGCTGTTGTAGCAATAGTTGCAGTACCGCCTTCGAGAATGATCTGACCGTTATACTCATCAGTTGTGTCATCTGTAGCAGATACAGTCAAACCATCATCGCCTACACCACTAATGTTGAGCGTACCACCTTTCATCAAGAAGTACTGATTGATATTAAAACCATCGGTTGTAGCCTTGTTTACAGTAATCGTTCCCGTAGAAGCCTTCATCTCAACATATTCATCGCCCCAGAAAGCGTGCTTAGTGTTGCCTGAGAGCGTGAGCGAACCTGCGCCAGAAAATTCTGCATGACCATTGACCATAAGCGTAGCCTTGTGGCTTCCGTTGCTCAAGTCGGCAAGGGTATTTGTTGTGCCGCTTGCCAGCTGTATTGCGATACGCTTCCCGTTTTCAATATTGATAGCAGCGCTATCCTGAGGAGCTGTAAGGTCTACACCGTTAAGCACGAACGTAGCTTTGAGGTCGCCATCCATATAGAGAGAGCCAGCCGAAGAGCTTCCACTGAGGGTATAAGTGATTTCGCTCGCAACAGAAGAACTTTGCAAAATGGCAACCTTACCGCTGGTGATAGTAGCAGAAACAAGTCCTTCCAAGTCAGAAGAGATACTTACAACCGCTGTGTCATTCCAGACAACATTAACAGTGTTACTTGCCAAAGAGGCATCTACCACAGCAGAGCGAGTTGTCGTACTTCCTGTATTACCTGTACCATTGTTTACCGTGTCGTCGGACGAACACGAACCAAGAGCTATAGCTGCAGCCAGTGCAACT
>JBHAFO010000008.1:0-2975 GCA_041856145.1 Alloprevotella sp. | reverse complement strand
CACCATGAGGAGCGTGGCTAAGATACCCGTTAGGCGAGCACCAATCTTGTCCAAGATAAGACCGCCCCAAAGGAGCATCAGCAGGAATACGTTCAAGAAGCTGTATGCACCAGTGAATGTACCGTACTCGTCGCTCGTCCAGCCGAGCTGCCCTTGAAGAAGACCTTTCAAAGGCGCCATCACATCGTTTACATAATAGGCTGCCATCATTGTAAAGGCCACAATGAGGAGAACTCCCCAGCGCATGGTGGCGCTATCGTTGAGTCGTTGATTTGGAAGTGTCATTTGCTTTGTTTATTTGTAGAATTGATAAATCGTAATTATACGGCGGAGAGGAACTACTTCTTTAAGTATTTGTCCAACCAGCGGAAGAAGGTGCGTTGCCAAAGGATGCCGTTCTGTGGTTTCAGCACCCAGTGGTTTTCGTCGGGGAAGAGGAGCAACTGTGCAGGAATGCCACGCAAGCGGGCTGCGTTGAAAGCACTCATGGCTTGGGTGTATTCGATGCGGTAGTCCTTCTGACCGTGGATGCAGAGAATGGGTGTGTCCCACTTGTCTACGTAGAGGTGGGGACTTTGGGCGAAAGCCTTTTGCCGTTCTCCTTGGGCGTTCTTATGCCAAGGTGCTGACTTCAAATCCCAGTTGGCAAACCACATTTCTTCTGTTTCCACATATTGTTGTTCGGTGTTGTAGATGCCGTCGTGCGCAATAAAGGCTTTGAAGCGCTTGTTGTGATTGCCTGCTAACCAATAGACGCTATAGCCTCCGAAGCTCGCGCCGACTGCGCCAAGGCGGTCTTTGTCCACGTAAGGCTCTTTGCTCAAGTCGTCAATCGCACTGAGGTAGTCCTGCATGCAAAGACCGCTGTAGTCGCCACTGATTGCCTCCAACCATTCCATACCATAGCCAGGCAAGCCACGGCGATTGGGTGCAATAATAATATAGTCGTTGGCTGCCATGATTTGGAAATTCCAACGATAACTCCAGAACTGGCTTACGGGCGATTGAGGTCCGCCTTCGCAGAACAACAAAGTGGGATACTTCTTTGTTGGGTCGAAGTGGGGCGGATAGATGACCCAGCATTGCATGTCTTTACCATCAACGGTCTTGACCCAACGTTCTTTCACTTCGCCAAAGGCTTGATTGTCGTAGAAAGCCCTATTCTCAAAAGTTACTTGGCGTGTGGCATCGCCCTTTTTCTTCAGAAGGCGGGCAACATCGAGGGCGTAAACCTCATCGGCTTGCGCCATGCTGTGACGCTTCACGAGGAGTTCTTTCTCGTTGCTAAAGCCAAGGAGTACATAGTCAGCTTGGTCATTGGTGAGCTGTTGCACTTTTCCTTGCAGGTTGGTTACATGAATATTTGTCTTGCCGTGCCAAGTGCCTGTGAAGTAGAGCTGTTTGCTATCCTTGCTCCAGCAAAACTCATTCACACCGCTCTCAAAACTTTCGGTAACATAGGTTTTCTTACCCGTTGCGAGGTCGTAGATGCAAAGGCGACTGCGGTCGCTCTCATAGCCGTCACGCTCCATGCTCAGCCAAGCAATGTATTTGCCATCGGGTGAGAACTGCGGGTTTTGGTCGTAGCCTACATTTTGGTCGCCCCCGAAGTGATTGACTTTTTGGTCTTGGAGTGAGCGAGTGGCATCGGCAGTGGGCTGAACATAATCGGCAGTCTTACAAAGATTGCGAACGGTCTTCTTGCTTTGTGTGTCATAGAGGAAAATGTCGCTGTCGGTGCTGATGGCATAGTCAAGTCCATACTTCTTGCGACAAGTATAAGCCAAGAACCTGCCATCGGGACTCCACCCAAATTGCTCCACACCGCCAAATGGCAACATTGGACTTTCGTAAGGCTCACCCTCCAACACGTCTGTTGCGCCTTTAATGCTATTGCCATCAAAGGTTGCAACAAAGGGATGAGGAATAGCAGTTACATAGGTGTCCCAATGCTTATACATCAAATCGTCAATAACCATTCCGCTACTGAGAGGCAGGTCTTGCTCTTTCTCTTGTATCACCTTGTTAAAAGGAACTTCCTTGACAAGTATTACTTGATTGCCTTTCGGAGAAAAAAGGAAGTCGAGAACGTCCGTTGGCTCAAAGGATATTTGCTTGCGGTTGCTACCATCGGCATTCATTATCCAAACTTGGCTACTTCCCGAGGCGGAAGACAAAAAGGCGATTTGCTGACCTTTATTGATGAACACAGCATTGCGTTCACTCTTACTGTCTCGAGCCGTGAGCTGGGTTTGCTCAAGGGTTTTCAAGTTGAGATGGTAAAGCACGCTCTTACTATTGTTTTTCTCTACATTATAGTAGCTTACGGAATAGACCGCAGAGTTGCCGTCTTCTGTGGCTTGGAAACTACCAATGCGACCCATAGCCCAAAGTGATTCGGGCGTCATGCGATTGCCAAAGGGAAAGGCTCGAGAAGACGCAGTCTGTGCCGATGCTGTGATCGTTGCTGTCATTGCGAGAATTGACAAAAGAGATTTGATAAACATAACGTGTGTAGTTAAAATTCAAGCCGTGTCGAAACGGCACGGCCTGAATTATTGTAGTATTTAGAAAAGACAATACCTCTTATTTCTGCGCCTTCTTTGCCTCTTCCATCTGTTTCTGGAGAGCTTCCAAACGGGCAGCAAGACCACTTGTCTTCTTGTTAGGATTGTTCTTATTAGCCTCATAATTTGCCTCGAGCTTAGCCATCAATTTGGCATCGTCGGTAGTACGACGCAAGTACCACATTGTGTCTGCGCTGAGCAAGAGGGAGAGGAAATAGTAGTAGTTCAAGCCACTCGAGTAGTTGTTGAACATGAAGAAGAAGAAGAGTGGCATAATATACATCATCCACTGCATGATCTTCATCTGCTGTGCTTGCTCGACTGACATACTTTCTTTTTGCTGACGCATGGTCATATAAGTATAGAGCAAGTTGGTTACAACAAAGAGAATACAGAAGAGGCTGAGGT
>JBHAFO010000007.1:0-8074 GCA_041856145.1 Alloprevotella sp. | reverse complement strand
CCACGCAAGAGGGTAATGGTTATTTGCAGAGTGCCAAGTCGAAACGCACGAGCGATGGTACGCTCTATTTGGAGCATGCCAAATACACAACCTGCAACGATGATCACCCACACTTCTACTTGGCACTCTCTCGGGCAAAGGTGCGCCCGGGCAAGGAGGTCGTGGCAGGTCCTGCCTATCTGGTGGTGGCAGATGTGCCCCTGCCTCTGGCAATTCCTTACGGCTTTTTCCCTTTCAATAAGAAGTATTCGAGCGGATTGGTGATGCCCTCCTACGGTGAGGAAACCACGCGGGGATTTTATCTCAAAGATGGTGGCTATTACTTTGCCATCAACGACTATTACGATGCCACCATCTTGGGCGAAATTTACACCAAGGGGTCGTGGGGATTGAGCGGTCAATTCAATTACCGCCGACGCTACAAATACAACGGCAACTTCTATATCAATTATCTTCGCACGGTAGAGGGTGAGAAAAACATGCCCGACTATAACGTGACGAAGAGCTTCAAGGTGCAATGGACGCATAACCAAGACGCAAAGGCAAACCCTAACGCCACTTTTTCAGCCCGTGTAAACTTTGCTTCCACCAGCTTCGAGCGCTCCAATCTCTATAGTCTTTACAATCCAATCTCCTATACACAGAGCACCCGCACCAGCTCCGTGAGTTATTCTTACAACTTCGACAAGATTGGTTTAAGCATAGCCACATCTTTCAACCTGGCTCAAAATATGCGCGACTCCTCCATCGCGGTGACTCTTCCCGATGTGAGTATTTCGTTAGCACGCTTTTACCCTTTCCGCAGGAAGAGCGTGGTGGGAAAAGAGCGATGGTATGAAAAAATCAGTATGAGCTACACCGGTGCGATGAGTAATAGCATCACGACAAAAGAGAACCTTATTCTCAAATCAAATCTGATTAAGAACTGGCGAAACGGAATGCGCCACAGCATTCCTATTGATGCGACCTTCCAACTCTTCAAATATATCAACGTCTCGCCAAATATTACCTTTCGCGATTATATGTATGCCTCGCGCATCAACCGCTCGTGGGACGCAACAAATTACAAAGAGATTGCGGACACCACTTACGGCTTCTACAATCTCTACGACTGGCATCTCGGCGTTTCTGCCAACACTACTCTCTACGGTTTCTACAAGCCCTCGCCCAAAATCTTCGGCGATAAAATCATCGCCGTGCGCCACGTGATCAAACCATCGGTGAGCTTCACTTACGCACCAGATTTCACGAGCGAAAGATATGGCTATATGAAAAGTTACGTCCGCACCGATGCAGACGGGACAGTATCGACTGTGCTGTATTCTCCCTACTCCAACGGCATCTACGGTTATCCTTCGGGCACAAAGCAAGGCTTGGTGTCGATGACATTGTCCAACAATTTGGAAATGAAAGTCAAGAGCGATGCCGACACTACGGGGGAAAAAAAGATAAGTCTTATAGATGAACTCTCCGGCACGCTATCCTACAATCTTGCAGCTAAGGAGCGTCAGTGGAGTAACCTCTCCACCCGTTTACGCTTGAAGCTATCGAAGAGTTACACTTTCTCGCTGGCTGCTGTTTTTGCCACCTATGCCTATGCTTTCAACGAGAGGGGACAGGTTGTCGAGAGTAACCGCACGGAATGGAGCCATGGGCGTTTCGGGCGTTTCCAAGGCATGTCGCAAAATCTCTCGTACACCTTCAACAACCAAACCTTCCGCAAATGGCGAGAGAAGTTGCAGGGCAAAAAAACGAGAGGCAACAATAATAATTCCGATAATAGCGACAGCGAGTCAGAGGAAAAGGACGCCAATCTCGACCCAACCCTCAAGGCATCGCAAAAGGGCGAGAAGAAAAAAGTGAAGGCGAAGGTCGACGCCGATGGTTACCTGCAATTTTCGGTACCATGGTCGCTCACCGTTTCTTATGGCATATCCATGCGCGAGGATCGTAGCAAGCAGATCAACGTAAGGTCTATGCGCTATCCTTATTCCTTCAGTCAAACGATGAACTTCTCGGGCTATGTGCGTATCGCCGATGGGTGGAACATCAGTTTTTCATCGGGTTATGATTTTGAAAGTCACGAGATGTCGATGACCACCGCCTCCCTCTCGCGCGACTTGCACTGCTTCAACATGAGTTGCTCAATGGTCTTGCACCCTTATCGCTCGTTCAATTTCACTTTCCGTGCCGTAGCCTCGGAATTGGCAGACGCTCTCAAATGGGAGAAACGCTCTTCGTATAGCAACAACATCGATTGGTATTAACACAGCCCCTGCTCTATGCGCTACTCCGACGTTATCGCTCAAACCGACATCCAGCAACGCCTCCGCCAGCAACTGCAGGACGGAAAGGTGGCACACGCCTATCTTTTTGCGGGAGGTATGGGCGTGGGAAAACTCCCTATGGCACTGGCTTACGCTTCAGCCCTCCTCTGCAAAAATCCGCAAGCAGGCGAGGCGTGTGGCAGTTGCTCGTCGTGTCGCATGACACGAGAATGGGCGCACCCCGACCTCCACTTCGTATTCCCAGTGGCAGGGAGTAAATTCACGAGCGACCACTTTCTTGCCGAATGGCGCAATCAATTGTCAGAGAGCATATACTTCTCGCCCAACCAATGGTTGCATCGCATCGAAATGGGAAACAAGCAAGCCATCATTGGGGTCGCAGAAAGCGAACTCATCTTGCAGAAGCTCTCGCTCACATCACAGCAGGGCGGTTACAAAGTCATCGTGATCTGGCAACCCGAGAGGATGAATGAGCCGACTGCCAATAAGCTCCTCAAAATCCTTGAAGAGCCTACTGCTCAAACAGTGTTTCTCCTTGTGAGCGATGCCCCCGATAAGATTTTGGAGACGATCCGCTCACGCACCCAACGCATCGACTTCCTGCCCCTCTCCGAGGGCGAGATCGCCAATGCACTGATGGAGCAACGATTTCTTTCGCCCGAGGACGCGCGCTCCGTGGCGCATCTTTCGGAAGGCAGTTATACCAAGGCGCTGGCACAGCTCACGGCAGGCGGAGAAGATAGTAGCCACTTTGAACAATTTGTCGAGGTCATGCGCAAATGCTATCTGCGCGACATCAAAGCCCTCAATACGTGGAGCGAAACTTTGGCAGGCTGGGGCAGAGAAGAGCAGAAGGCTTTTCTGATCTTTGCCCAACGCTTGGTGCGGGAAAACTTTATGTACAATTTCCGCCAGCCCGCACTCGTGTATATGGCAAATGCGGAAGCAGATTTTGCACAACGCTTTGCCCGTTTCATCAATGAACGCAACGTCTATGGGCTAATGGCGGAACTTGCCGATGCACAACGCGACATTGAACAAAACACCAATTCTCGCATGGTTTTCTTCGACCTTGCGCTCAAAATAGCAGTCCTCATCAGAGCCTAACTGCCCCTCTTTCTCTCCCTCCTTCCCCAACGCGTAGAACGCCAAGGAGGCGATTCATTATATATACAACCCTATGACAGACGACTACACCCATATATCCCCTCTCCCCTCTCCGCCTCCTCTCGAACGAGGATGCGGCAGTTGTGGCGGTGGCGACTGCTCCACCTGCGGACAGGCAGGCACTTGCCTGAGAGGACTCACAGCCGACGGCTGGAGCCGAACGGAGCGACAACTCAATGTCTTCGACTATCGTTCCGACATCCCGAACAACCTCGACGCCACCGACCTTGTTGAAGTCCAGTTCAAGAACACTCGGAAAGGCTACTTCCGCAACGACAATCGCCTTCCCTTGGTTAAAGGCGACATGGTTGCCGTAGAGTCGAGTCCCGGGCACGACATCGGGACGGTCACACTTACTGGCTCGCTCGTCACGCTGGCGATGAGTAAGGCTGGTGTGAAGAATGATGCTGACATCAAACGTGTGTACCGCAAGGCACGCCCTGCCGACTTGGAGAAATACGAGGAGGCGAAGAGCCGTGAGCAAGCCACCATGATTGGTGCGCGTCAGATTGCGAAAGAGCTGGAGTTGCAGATGAAGATTGGCGATGTAGAGTATCAAGGTGACGGACTCAAAGCCATTTTCTACTACATCTCCGATCAGCGTGTCGACTTCCGCCGATTGATTCGCATCCTTGCCGACCGCTTCCACATCCGTGTGGAGATGCGCCAAATTGGAGCGCGCCAAGAAGCGGGTCGCATTGGTGGCTTTGGCCCTTGTGGCAGGGAACTGTGCTGCGCCACTTGGAAGAAGAATTTTTCTTCAGTCTCCACCTCCGCTGCCCGACTGCAGGATCTTTCCACAAATCCTAATAAATTGGCTGGTCAATGCGCCAAACTGAAATGCTGTCTTAACTTCGAGAGCGACCAATACTTGGAAGCTCAAAAACGACTCCCCAGTAAGGAAATTGTCTTGGAGACTGCAGATAATTCCTACCATTACTTCAAGGCAGACATCCTTGCGGGACTTGTGAGCTACTCCACCGACAAGCGTTTTGCTGCCAACATTGTGACGATTTCTGCCCAGCGGGCTTTGGACATCATTCGTCTCAACAAAGAGGGCAAGCGCCCAGCCTCGCTCAGCGACGAGGCACAACCTGCCCAATCTCAACCCATCGATTTGGTGGAGCAGGAGAGTTTGACACGCTTCGACAAGCACCGCAAGCGCAAGAAAGGGCGCAAGAATCCTCGTCCCGAGGGTAAGAAAGAGCACACCTCCCATGGTGAGCGCAACGATCAGACTGCCCCTGCGCCCAAGTCCTAACCCTTTTCCCGTTTGCCCATGCGCTTGAAGTTCCAAGTTGGACATTTCTTTGCCCTTTGTGCCCTTGCTGTAGGAACGCTGGCAACCACCCTCTCTTGCACCAGCGATGCCATTTATCGCTCCTACCAGTCTGTGCCCATCGACGGCTGGGACGCTGCCGATCCCCTCGTCTTCAGCATCGACAGCCTTAAGGAGTCGGGCAATTACGCCCTGCTTCTCAATCTGCGCACCTCCACAATTGAAAGCTACGACTTCCGCACCCTCTATCTCGAAGTGCGCAGTCAATGGGGCGACCAAAGCCTGCGGTGCGACACCGTAGCCTGCCACCTCAGCGACGAACGTGGCGAAATCAAAGGCGACGGCGTGGCGCGCTACCAATACACCTTTCCCGTAGCCCAGCTCTCGCTCACTGCTCCCAACCCGGGGCGCATCACCGTTCGCCACATTATGCGTCGTGAAATTTTAGAAGGCATCTCCGATGTTGGAATTGAAATCATCAAATAATTTCATACTATTACTTTACAAATAGGTTGAGGCTATTATTAAATAGCTTCAACCTTTTGTTTATTCAAGTAGGAGGTTGTACCTTTGCATTCAGAGAGAGGCTCGCTTTCTCTACTCAGCCTCACAGAACTATTTTTACAACACAAAAAACCTCTCACAGCCCCTCTCCTTCCATTTGAAGGGTCAGCACAAAAACTTCGACCCCTCTTCTGGCAGGAGTAAGGCTATAAGACAAAACGACAAGTGATATGAACAAACTTATCAACTTCCTTTTCCCTTGCAAGCAATGTTGCGGTGTTCACGCAGGGCTTGGACTTCTCCGCATCGCCTTTGGTATTCTCATCGTGACCCATGGTTGGGCAAAGTTCCAAGGCTTTGAAGCCATGTCTTCTGCTTTCCCCGATCCTTTTGGCATCGGTAGCACAGCCTCTTTGAGCTTGGCTATTTTTGCAGAGCTATTCTGCGGCTTGGCACTCGTGGCTGGTTTTCTCACTCGCTTGGTAACCATCCCACTCATTGTAACCATGCTTGTGGCTTTCTTCAACGCCCACAGCGGTTCGTTTGAGCAAGGTGGCGAGTTGGCATTCACCTATTTGATCGCTTTCGTAGCCATCTTCTTCGCTGGACCAGGTCGTCTGTCTTTGGACAGCCTCATCGGCAAGCGCTTTGCCACTACTTGCGAGAAATAATCGTCCACCGTTTCATACTCTCAAGCGGGCAAAGCCACACTGAACAACCAGCTTGTGCCTACCATGGCAAGAGAAGAAACGCCGACAACCTATATTTGCATAACAACTATGCCGAGCTGGCAGACAAGTCAAGTACAAGTTTGTCCTCCTCCATAGATACAGACTTCAAAAGCTTAAAGACGGATGCCGTCTTTAAGCTTTTGAAACAAATGGACTTGTTTTTGCTACTCCGAAGTATTATCTTTGCAACAAGCAGAAAGGGAGAAGGGCTGTTGAACGCCTTTCTCCCTTATTTTTTATGCGCCAACAGCCTTTTCAAGAGGCGCAACTTGAAAAAACGCCAAGCCTTCCCGTCATTTTTCCAAGCCTTCCCGTTTTTCCAATCATCGGCTGATGGATTTTCTTGCCCTACCTGATTGTTATTTTTTGTGCAATAACTATAAAACTAAAGTGCCGAGCTGTTGGTTTTCTTCCAAGTAATGATTTTCTTTCCATGTCTGCACCCGACAAAAAGGTATAGAAACGCTCTGTTTCCCGTTCAAGCAGATACCTCAGCACCGGAGGATTATCAAATTTCCATTCAAGTCAGTACTTCTGCATCAACGGACACACAAATTTCTCGGTTAAAGAGCACACCAACCATCACCGTAGGCATTCAGATCAACCTCCCAACATCACCTCCCCACCTTCCTCGCAAATCAAAACGGCAACACCAACATAGGAAAGCCTCCACCTCTCCCCTCCACAAAGCTAACATACACCGCTTCCAGCCCTCCCATCAAAACAGAAGAGCGAAATCTTTCAACAGCCCTACCCATAGGCAAAACACGCCACTTCTTCCCGACGAAGAGAAACATTCTCGTAAAAAAAACAGCTCTTTTTATCTAAAGGTTCTGCCTTTTTCTATATCTTTGCAAGAGGAGACAGGAGACACTGCTGTGTGATAAGAGTTCTGCCCTAACCTCTTTCTTGGAACAGCAGTACCCACACACAAACTATCTTTCCTACGAACTACACGCCACAAAGGATAGAAAACCCGTAGTTCACCCTTTCCTTAAAACATCAAGCACAAGGATTTTCTTTATGTTCCTACATTCTCTCGTGTTCAACACCTAAAATTCTTCACCGCCGTGTTAAAAGAATTGTTCAAAGCGCCGGCTCTGTTCGTTTCCTTGGGATTTATCATTGCACTGACAACCAGTGCCGTTATGCTCCCTCGCATTCTCGTCATTTCCCACAAGAACCGTCTTTACGACTACCCCGACGAGCGTAAGGTGCATACCCAGCCTGTGCCTCGCCTTGGCGGTTTGGCATTTATGCCAGCCATCTTCGTGGCGTTTGCTTTGATTCTCGTTTTCCGTCTGCGGTTCGGACTTTCCATCAGTGCCCTGCAAAACGACGCTACCCTGCTCCGACTCTTGGCTTTGATGGTGGGCATTCTCTTCTTATACTTCATTGGACTTGCCGACGACCTTACGGGGGTGGGCTATCGTACCAAGTTGGTGGTGCAAACCTTCATGGCGTCGCTCTTAGCCACCTCAACCACTTTTCTCAACACCCTGCAAGGCTTCCTGTACATATACGAAATTCCCTCTTACATCGGCATTCCGCTATCCATCTTCACCATTATTTACATCACGAATGCCATCAATTTGATCGATGGCATTGACGGACTTTCGTCGGGACTTGGGGCTTTGTGCTTGGTCGTGTTTACGGCACTCTTCTTCATTGAAGGACAATTTTTCAACGCCTTGATTGCAGCCTGCACCCTTGGCGGACTCCTCCCCTTCTGGTACAAGAATGTTTTTGGCGACGCGCAGAAAGGTACTAAAATCTATATGGGCGACGCAGGAAGCCTCACCCTCGGTTTTGTGCTCAGCTATTTGGCAATTCACGCCTGCCGATTCAGCACAGGCATCTGGCACGATAAGTTCGACGCCGTTGTGGCTTTCAGCATCTTGTTCGTGCCATTGATTGATGTGGTGCGTGTGGTGGTACACCGCCTGCGCCATGGGAAAAGTCCTTTTCTTCCCGACCGCAATCACCTCCATCACAAAATGCTCCGCATGGGACTCACGCCGCGGGCTGTAATGATTTCCATTTTGCTCTATTGCCTATTCTTCCTCCTGCTCAATATGGCATTGGTGCGATACGCCAACCTCAAT
>JBHAFO010000006.1:0-4697 GCA_041856145.1 Alloprevotella sp. | reverse complement strand
CAAGAAAATTCTTCAAGCCTTCAAGAATTTCCAAGAGGCGCATCAAAAAAAGATAGTAAACAATGCGATTATAAGATCCTAACTATCAGGCAGTAATAAGTCTTCCACAAAACAACTAATCTCTTACCTACTACCTTCTGCCTGCTGTACTTTCTTTAGCAAATCAGACGCAAAAACAAAGTCTGTCAGGCGCTGATTGTCGGAATTCATGACCTGTTCCTTTGCTCCTTCCCACTCTTTTTCTCCTTTATATATATAGAGAATATGATCGCCAATTCCCATTACAGAATTCATATCATGGGTATTGATCACGGTAGTCATTCGAAAATCCTTAGTTATATCATAAATAAGTTCATCAATAACCAAGGAAGTCTTTGGATCTAATCCCGAATTAGGTTCATCGCAAAAGAGATAGCGAGGTTGTAAAGCTATGGCGCGAGCTATTGCTACACGCTTTTGCATACCGCCAGAAATTTCTCCTGGAAACTTTTCTTGTGCATCTAAGAGGTTCACACGATCCAAGCAGAATTGTGCACGGCGCACACGATCCTTGTACGAGTCGTTCGAGAACATATCCAAGGGGAACATCACATTCTCTAAAACTGACATAGAGTCGAACAGGGCTGCACTTTGGAAAATCATTCCCATTTCACGACGCAACAACGCTCGCTCTCGTTTGGTCATTGCCACAAAACTTCGTCCATCATAGAGCACATCGCCCTGTGTCGGAGTAAACAGACCTACCACACATTTAATCAGCACAGTCTTCCCTGCCCCACTTTGCCCTATAATCAGATTGGTCTTGCCGTCTTCAAAAGTAGTATTGATCCCTTTCAGAACCTGCTTATCGCCAAAGGATTTATATACATTATCTAATTGTATCATGCCAAGACAGTTTAAGAAAGAAGACGGGTAAGGAACAAATCGGAGAAAAGAATAAGCATCGAGCTGGAAACCACTGCATTGGTACTCGCCTTTCCTACTTCAACAGAGCCTCCCTCCACTGTGTAACCAAAAAAAGAGGATACGCTGGAAATGATGAAGGCAAAGAAGAGCGACTTGATAATACCCATCCAGAAGAACCATTGGTTAAAGTCGTGTTGCAAACCATTGGTGAGATCGCTTGGAGTGATAATGCCTCCCAAATAAGCCGTTGCATACGCCCCACAGATACCACTTACGGTGCTAAATGTTACCAGAATAGGCATCATTGTTATAAGTCCGAGAATTTTGGGGAGTATCAGAAAGTTAGCTGGGTTTACACCCATAATTTCCAAGGCATCAATCTGTTGTGAGGTGCGCATTGTACCAATTTCTGAGGCGATGTTAGATCCCACTTTACCCGATAGAATCAAGCACATGATGCTGGAGGAGAATTCCAAAAGCATAATCTCACGAGTGGTATATCCCGACACCCATGAAGGCATCCAAGCACTTTGTACATTCAGTTTGATTTGGATACAAATAACTGCACCAATGAAAAATGAAATAAGCAATACTATCCCGATTGAGTCCACACCAAGTTGTGCCATCTCTTTGACGTATTGCTTGAAAAACATACGCATCCGCTCGGGACGTCCAAAGGTGCGCCCCATCAGAAGGAGGTATTTGCCGAAATTTTCTAAGTAGCGAGATATAAACATAGCACAAAGTTACAACTTCAGGCGCAACGAGCAAAGGAATTTGTGACTGCAATGTCGCTTGGGGATAAATGAAACATCTTGCCCCGAGAGCAGGAATTTAAGAATGGGTTCTACAAAAAATCTAAGTACACCGCTTTCAAAAGCGATGTATTTAGATTACTGAGTTTTTAACTATCTACCAAATGTACGCCCAGAACTACGATTTGTGCTTTGCTGCGTAGTAGTAGCTGGAGATTGCCTATTGCTATTAGACGGAGCTGATTGCTGACGGTTCGAAGGACGGCTTGGCGCAGTCTGCTGACGAGAGTAATTATTATCATTCCCTCTATAAGTGCGCCCTTCTTGCTGATTATTTCGAGAAGAAGACTGGTGTGAGGATTGCTCTTGGCGTCGTTGAGTAGGCGCACTGTTCCTATTCTCGTAATAGCGACCGTCCGTTGGAGAGCCTATTGCTTGGCTTCGCCCAGTCCCTGTGTTTCGATTTCTATTCCAATCTCTATTCTGATAGCTACGCGATGAGTAATTATAGTTGTCACGGTAGCGATCTCTCATACCATAGGTGTGACTAACGACCATTCCACGATATGGGCTTGGCGCAGTGCTCACACGTCCCCGCCAGGTACGCCCTTGGTAACTGCTATAGAAGTTGGGGTGAGAGAAGTAGTAGAAGTTGTTGCTATAGTGGTTCACTATAGGGAAATACCACGCAGATTGTCTCCAAACAATGGGGCGTAAGAAATAATCTATTGCCATGAACTGACTATACTGCCAGCTATCCAACACATATTGTAGGTCGATGTTACGGTAGTTCCAATAGGTGCTATTCACATCACGCCAAGAACTCACACTCAGGAAATAGTCCAAATTGATTTGATAGACATATTCATATTGCTCTGGTGAGAGGTTGAGTTCATACGCCATCTTATCTGTGAGATAGTAAGCCTGCTGACGTGCATCGTTGTAGTCAATGGCATTTGCTGAAAGAGGGAGCAAAGCAACGAGTGCTCCAAGAAATATCCGTTTCATAATGCAAGTTGTTTTAGTGAATGTTTCTCCAGGTTCTCTATGCAGGGTTGCATTTGCAAGAAGCAGAGACAATTGTTTCACTTGTTACTGTATGTCGCAAATATAGGCATTCATGCAAATATCAAAAAGGAAAAAGGCAAAAAACTTATCGCCTATAACTTTATTCCATCTTTCAACCTCAAAATTTAACGATTGGGGCAAGAAAAAAGTCTCAAACTTGCACAATTCACTGAGAACTGTGAGTTTAAGACTTTGATATGATTGAGTGAAACCGTTGCGCCTTGGCTATTCGTCTACGACCACTTTTGTTTTCACTTCAGCACCTGTTGCCAAAGCTGCACCTCTGAAGATCGCATCTTTACGGTCTATCGTTGCCTTGCGGAACTTGCCTGAAGCGCGAGAAAGCTTTGCACCATTCGATTTCAAAGCCGCATCGTCCGTAATCCAGCCCTCTGCACGAATGCTTTGTGCCTGTGGTGTTGCGCCATCTGCCCCATCATATATATAATGTATGCGACGAAGTTGCGCTGTGAAAGCTCCGTCTTCGGCTTGGAAGATGAGTTGATAGAAAAAGCGTGTGCCGTGGCTGACCATTGCTGTGCGCTTGAAGTACAGAAACTCCTCCATACTTGCTACAATGAGCCCTTCCTCTGCATTGTTGTCCGTGATGCGAGATTGATTGAGGTGCTGCTCGCCTTCTACCACGTCCTTAATAGTATAATTCAGCAGGGCATCGAAAATTTCCGACTTGCTTTTCCCTGGCACTTTGTAAGTCTTAGAGAATTGCACATAACCGTTATCTGTAGGCACAGCGCCTGCCAAGTATTTCTTGTCAGCCTGAGCAGAAACGCCCAAAGCCAGTACAAAGAAAAAGAGGGATAAGAGGTACTTCATAATTGAGAGAAATGTAGTTGATACTAAGTAATTATTTACCGATTGTGCGCAGATTGATATAATTCTGCACCTGTTCTTTATAGCTATTGGAGATGGGTAGTTGTTTGTCACCAAACACAATTTGTCCACGCTCCAGCACCTTGACTTTTTCCATATTCACAATGAAGGAGCGGTGAATGCGCAAAAATCGAGGAGCAGGTAGGGAGGCTTCAAGCATGTGCATAGAAGTGAGCGAAAGAATAGGCTTCCGTTCCAATTCCGTATATATCTTCACATAGTCTTTAAGTCCCTCGAAATAGAGAATATCGGAGAAATCTACACGGAGCAACTTGTACTCACTTTTCACAAAGATACTTTCGCTCAAAGCCTCGGTTGGCGTGGCTTGTTGCAACTCCTTTCGCACATTCTTTACCCGTTCCTCAAACCAATTCAAAGCCTTCTGTGCTGCCTCGAAGAAGTCGGAATAGCTAATTGGCTTCAAGAGATAATCAATGGCATTCACCTTGTAGCCCTCGATGGCGTATTGCGAAAAAGCAGTTGTAAATATGATTTTAGTATCAGCACTTACCAAGCGTGAGAACTCCAGCCCATTAAGTTCTGGCATCTGAATGTCGAGAAACAAGAGGTCTATAGCTTCTTCCTGCAAAGCCGACAGCGCTTCCACTGCACTGGAATATGTCCCCACCAAATCCAAGAAAGGCGTTTTTTCAACGTAACTACGGATGAGTCCCAATGCCAAAGGTTCATCATCAATAATTGCACACGTAAGAGTCATACTACATCTTATTTTATTTGCCGTTGCAAGTTAGCAAAAAAAGATAAGAATAACGTTGTCTTATATCAAGAATTTACGAAAGTAGGCGGTGATTGAGAAGCGTAAAAGCCAACACAACGGCTCTTTGTTGCAAAGAATCTCCACTCCTTGCGCCAATAAATTTGACAGCTGCCACAGAAAACTTTTCTCCTTGCGCTAACATTCTTGTCTGGCAGGCTGATATTTTCAGTTGGAGGCATAGAAAAACTTTAGTTATCACTGATAATTATATAGATATCAGTGGAAACTATATAATTATCAGTGCAAATTATATAATTTGCACTGATAACTAAACTTTCCTTGCGCCTCCAGCAAAGTTT
>JBHAFO010000005.1:0-7138 GCA_041856145.1 Alloprevotella sp. | reverse complement strand
TTGCGGAAATAGCTCAGTTGGTAGAGCACAACCTTGCCAAGGTTGGGGTCGCGAGTTCGAGTCTCGTTTTCCGCTCAAATGGGTCAGGACTTCTTTGAGAAGTGCCTGACCTATTTTTTTTATTGTATAGATTAAAGTGTGATTGCCTCTCTCGCGCAACACGTAGAATATACTTTTTCTCTCGGATAACTTAACTTGGATAGAACTGCATATATGAATATTTACGTCCGTTATTTTGATCATGAAGCTCTGGTTTATAGTGCTGATGAACTGCTTGACTTTTTGGTTTCTCTGCCCGATGTGGAGTTAGATGAAGAGCTGGCAGAAAATGTGCGTGACTATGTAAATGGGAATTTGATGTACCCTAAGCGTTACAAGATACGCCCACGGGTTTATTTTATCCTGATTAAGACTACGGCTCAAACGATGGAGGAGTTCCGAGCCAACAAGAAGGAAAAACAGTCGTTGCCTCCCGAAATGACAGTGATGTCCAAGAAGGAATTGCGCACGACCATGCTGAGCGAACGCCAAACGGGCTGGTATTATTGCTCATTGACCTTCAAACGAGTAGTGATGATGGGAAATACGGGTAAGTTCTCTTACCAAGATACCATCTTCAGTGCTTTTCTCCGTGGTGTGAGTGGACAGGATTGTTACGATAAGATTGTGGCGCACCTCAAGAGCCGTCAGGATGTAGACTATCGTAGTCAGTTTCCCAGCGCACGCGGTGGACGTTTCTCTTTTGAGTATGTCGGAGAAGTGCTGACCGATGAGATGGTGAGAGAAGTCAATAACTCTGAGTTTTAAGAACGCCGTTTCTGCACACTGCTTGCATATATAGGCGCAACAAGAAAGCATACCGCTCTGCTGTCCTCCCATGAACAGCAGAGCGGTATGCTTTTTGATTAACGGGCGAGCCTTGGAAATTGCTCGGGTAGCGAGGAATTTAGAACTCGAAGGGAGAGGCTAAATCTGTCAAGCGTGGATGCTTGGCGTCTTTGGCTGAGAGAATGACCTCTGAGTCTGGAATGCGCCAGTCGATGCCGAGGTCGGGGTCGTTCCAAGCAACTGCGCCTTCGGCTTCGGGCGCATAAAAATTGTCGCACTTATATTGGAAAACAACCTCCTCGCTCAAGACGCTAAAGCCATGTGCGAAGCCACGGGGCAGAAAGAGCTGGCGATGATTCTCGGCAGTCAGTTCAACGCTGAAATGTTGCCCATAAGTGGGCGAGCCTTTGCGTATATCGACTGCCACGTCCAAGACTGCGCCAACGATCACCCGCACGAGTTTGCTTTGCGCATAGGGGGGAGCTTGGAAATGTAAGCCACGTACTACGCCGTAAGAGCTATGACTTTCATTGTCTTGCACAAAGCGGACATCGGCGACCTCCTCCCGAAACTTTTTCTCTGAAAAAGATTCAAAGAAATAGCCTCTTTCATCGACGAAGAGGCGAGGTTCAATGACCACAAGACCAGGCAGAGGAGTTTTGATAACTTGCATATCTAAAGTTTATCAGCGTTGTTGATTGATTGCGAAGTTAAGCGAAATCCTTGGATAGAGCAAGTCCTAAAGCTGGGTTTTCATAGATTTCCTTTGTAAAGCAGGTGCATCTCTCTGAAAAGGTTTAACTTTGCAAGAGCTTCTCTCATAAGAGGCATGAATAGCATTATGGCAAGATCGTTAAAGGTAAATTTTTTCCTCAACTTACTATATACAGCATCGGGCATCCTTTTCCCATTGATCACCTTCCCTTATGCGGTGCGCGTCATGGGACCTGAGAATATCGGGATTATCAACATCCTTTATTCAATCGTTGCCTATCTCACGCTGTTTGCAATCATGGGAATTCCCATGTACGGGCTGCGAGAAACTGCACGCCTGCGGGATAATCCCAAAGAGCTACGGCGGATGGTGCAGTCGCTCTTGGCAATCGTTTTTATCCTCAATCTCGTAATCTATACCATAGTTGTAGGGTTAGCTTTCACCGTACCCCGAATTGCCGAACATAAGGAGGTGTTCTTCGTACTCAGCTCCACTATTTTACTGAACTCGCTGGGGTGTGAGTGGTTCTTCCTTGGAATTGAAGACTTCAAGTACACAACGGTGCGCGGCGTCCTTGTTCGGACACTCAGCTTGGTCATCTTGTTTGGCTTTGTGCATACGAAGGACGACCTGATATGGTATGCTATTTACACAGCCTTCGCTGTCGTAGGTAACAATCTCTTCAACTTCATTCACCTGCGAAAGTATGCGATATTCCAAACCTTCTCCTTCAAGAATTTGGAGGTTAAGAAGCATTTAGCCCCAGTCTTTCAGGTCTTCCTACTGTCTGCCACCATCAGCCTTTACCCCCATTTGTCGAAAATTATCCTTGGCTTTTTGCAAGGGAATGCCGATGTGGGTTTCTTTGTGGCAGCAAACAAAGTGATAGAGGTTGAACTTATGCTGATGGTAGCCTTTACTGGTGTGTTGGGGCCTCGCCTTTCGTATCTTGCGAAGACCTCTCAGACACTCGAGTTTAAGCACATCGCCCAACAAAGTGTGGACATGATGTTGGCACTGATGCTCCCTCTTGCGGCAGGAACGCTGTTGTTAGCCCCAGAAATAGTTCGTCTTCTGAGCGGAAGCCAGTATCTCTCGGCTATTCCAGCCCTCCGCATTTTGGCAATCGGTATCCCATTCACCGCCTTGTCCAATTTGCTCGGACAGCAAGTGCTTTACGCCTTGGGGCATGAGCGTTTGGTGTTTCGGTGCATGCTCCTCAGCGTAGGGCTCTTCTTGGTGTTTAATTTTATATTAGTTCCCAACCAATCTTTCATAGGAACAGCCATCTCGCTCACTCTTACAGAGGCAATTCTCTTTACATTACTGCTATTCGTGAGTCGGTCCTATTTCAAATGCCGGCTCCTCACGCGGAACACGCTGGTTGCCTTGGTTGCCATGCTGGCAATGTCTGCCCTCTGTTGGGGCATTTCGCCAGCTTTGGGGTGGCATACTATTTACTTGACCCCTCTGATTGGAGGGGCGGTCTATGTGGGGCTGCTTTTCAGCCTGCGCCATCCGCTCGCGAAGGAGGTATATCGCCAAACCTCAAGTTGGCTACAACGGCGAGGACATAAGGCTTGAAGAAATTTTTCTATAGATATATAAGTAGTCATAGTCCATGAAATATCCAGCAGATGACGCAGGATTGTATGGAGTCCATCTTTGAAAAAACGTCAGGCGGGCATTTTGAAGTGATATAGGTAGACAACAATTCGAGCGATGGGCGTTCGAATTGTTCTCGCAGGATAAGCACATCACTTTTATCGCCCCTTCTGAGAATATAGGTTTTGAGCAAACCAATAATTGGGGCTATCAATCGGCTTCTGGACGCTACATCTTTTTGCTTAACTCGGACACCTCCTTAATAGCAGTGTCCTCCGCTTGTTTATAGACGCGATGAACAGTTGCCAAAGACGGTCGCTTGTGCCGACTGTATGCTCCTTGGTGCAAAGGGCAATCTCTCTCGTTCCTATTTGCTACAGCCCATACAGTGGAAATCTCTGCAACGCTTCATTTACCAAGTCTTCTTGTCTGAAATGGGAAAGCATTCCCTGTGCCGTCTGCACACCATTTGGGAAGTGTGACCCTTGTAGAATACGCTTGTTCAAAGCCACTGCGTCCTCATCAGCTCTCTGTCTGATGAGGACGCAGTGTTCTTTTTATTCATTGCCCACCATGTGCCACTCTTTGGGGAAGATGTCGCAACTTGGGTTGTTGTGGATAAAATAAGGAGGGCGGACAATAAATTTGTTGGGGCTGCCGAGCCAAGCTGCCCACCAGCTGAAGGTGCTATTGGCAATAATAATGTGTTGAAAGAGGCTCATTAAAGCCATGTCTTGCCACGATTCGCGCTTCTTGTTCCAATCAATAAAGGTCGCCTTCCGCGTGCCCAAAATTTTTCGTGCCGCTTTGATGTCATTGGAGAAGACGTAGAAATGTGGAGCGTCTATCCGCTTTTCAATTTCAGCCAAGGCGTTTTCGTAATAAGCGTCTGTACACACAGCACCGAATATATGGCGGAGTTTCTTGCTCATATAATCGCCTTTCCTAATGTGTACCGCCACGGCATTGGGGGCTTTTGCCATTTCTGCGATTTGCAGGTTGCGCTCGTCTGTGAAGGGAGGGAAAACGTAGGTCTGGCGCACTTGTTCAGCGATATCACGGAAATAGTCTGGACAATGCCACCCCCCGTGTAGAAAACGAATGCCATTTGCTTCCTTGACAACAGCTTCTTGCACGGCATACTTACCTCCCTCATCGTAAAAGCTATAGCCCTTTTTCACGAAATAACGCCGAATGAATTGTTGACCAAGGAAGTTTTTGCGAGCGACCAACCTTTTTCTGATGCGCTTCATACACCATTTGGCAAACGAAGTACGGCAGTTGATACCGAAGAGGCGTTCCAGTTCAATACCATTATGGTCGGTGTTCCGACAGAGATAGTCCACCTTTTGCCCTTTGGCTTTCTTTGCCAAATAAAGAGCATATTGCGACATCTGATTGCCTAAGCCATTGAAGATTAGAATATAATCCATTGAGTACAGATAGTGGTGATAGTATGTAGAAAGTGAATAGAAGTTTTGCAAAGATAGTAATTTGCAGACAGAGCAAGGGACGTTGCTCCAATGAGTAAGGCACAACAAAGCATTCTGTTGCCTTGTTGTGCCTTTAGGTGGGAGGCTTATTTGACTTCCTCGAAATCAACGTACTCGCCCTCGGTCTTTTTGAAAATCTTTTCTCCTGGCTGTGGCTTTTGGGAGGCGGATCGGGCTTGCGAATGGGCTTGCGCTCGCTGTTGCTTGCGCTGTTGGCGTTGCTGTTGTTGCTGTGCGCCAAAGGCTTGGCTCTGCATCTTGTTGATGGCACGCCCCAAGAGCCAACGCATTGCCCAGCGCAAAAGTGTAGGACCTATATAATAAAGGACGCCGAGGAGGAGGAGAAATAGGAGTAAACCTTTCATAGTGTTCAAAGTTGATTGAAGTGCCACCGCTTGCCGTGGAGCGGTGCAACGCGAGAGATTATCGGAGGGCGACATTGCCCTCAACGCAACATATTCCGCAAATAACGTGCCACTTTCTGCCTATGCCTCTTTCTTTTGGAAGAGGTGGGCGATGCAGGAGAGGAGGATATAAAGTAAAATGCTACCTGCAATACCTTTCACCTGGAAGCCTGCGATGAGTGCCACCGAGGCAATGAGGAACGAATAGCGGAGCTTGTTGTCCGCCCATTTGAAGCTCTTAAATTTCAGAGCGAACATCGAAATTTCAGAAACCAAGAGATAGGAAGCCACGAAGCTACCTGCCACGAGATAGCGAGGCTCTATCTCGCCACTGAAGCCCACGATGAGGGCACTCCAAAAGAGGGCATTGGCAGGTGTTGGCATACCAATAAATCCCATCAATTGTCGCTCGTCCAAGTTGAACTTCGCAAGACGCAATGCCGAGAATGCCGTCATCACGAAAGCGAGGTAGGGGAGGATTTGTGCGATGATGCAGGAATTTCCCATAGCCGTGCAGGCTGTACCTTGATAGGCAACGTTGAACACCATCGCCGAGGGTGCTAAACCGAAGGTGATGACATCTGCCAAGGAGTCCAATTCCTTACCGATGGGCGAGCTGACATGGAGCAGACGGGCAACGAAGCCATCGAAGAAGTCGAACACTGCGCCCAAGACGATCAGACCGAGTGCCCACTCGTGCTGACCTTGAAATGCCATAAAAGTAGCACTGCAACCCGAGATGAGGTTGCAGCACGTAATTGTGTTAGGGATGTGACGTTTCATACCTTAGGATTTGTTTTCTGGAAGGGTGGCAACGATGGTTTGACAGCCCGTTGTAGCTTGTCCGAGCTTCACATGTACCTTTGTGCCCAAGGGCAAAAAGAGATCCACACGAGAACCGAATTTGATAAAGCCCATGTGTTCATCGATGAAGCAGGAGTCGCCTTCAATGCCATAATTGACGATACGACGTGCCACTGCTCCTGCCACTTGGCGCACCAGCACACTGTGTCCCGTCTCCGTTTCAATTAGCGTGTCCGTGCGCTCGTTCTCAGTGCTTGCCTTGGGCAACCACGCTTTGTGGAAGTTTCCATTGTGGTGTTTGATATACTTAATTTCGCCTTCCACGGGGAACCAGTTGGCATGAACATTCGTCACGGACATAAAGATAGAGACCATCAAACGGCGTTCCTTGAGGCATTGATTTTCTTCAACCTCCTCAATCACCACCACTCTACCATCGCAGGGAGCGATGACCTTGTTCTCTACATCGTCGCTACCGAAGGTGCGCAACGGGCAGCGGAAGAAATTGACCACCACAGCATAGATAGCCAAAGTAGTAGCTAAGATTGCGTAAAATATATAGTCATATTCGGGCATCATCAGCCAATAGCTCAAGCCATTGATGGCAGCCAATGCGATTGCACCGAGCGTTAGCGTTGTTGTGCCTTCCTGGTGGAAGCGCACGTTCTTGATACGTTTAATCATAGATGAAGCGTTATCGCCTTTACAGAAAAGGCGGTAAAATGTAGAGCAAAGATAGCATTTTCCTTTGGATTATGGACTATTTCAGGGCGAATAAGCGTGAAGGAGGAAGAGATTGCGGTGTTTTGTTTTACTCAGAGAGGGCGAAGTGAGAACTTTTTGCGGTAAAACACTATCTTTGCAGGGAGGACGAACCGACTGTCCGCATTCATAATAGAATAAGTACTCATGACAACCGAACGCCCCTTATTACACATAGCCCTTTCTGCTAATAAAGGTTATATGCCCCATCTCTGCGTCACGCTCGCATCGGTGTTGGTAAACAATCCGAGCTACCGTGTTGTGGCACACATTGTTTCCAACGATTTTGGAACGGAGGAAAAGCAGGCAGTCATAGACACTTGTAGCCCCTTCAAAGCGGAGGCGAAATTCTATAGTCTTGGGAGTACCGATGAAGAGGCGTTCCAAAACTCGGCAGAGAGCTCGCTGAGTGTCGATGCCTTTAGTCGTTGCTTCTTGCCCAAGTTGTTAGGCAAGGAAGTGGAACGGGTGTTGTACCTCGACTGCGATTTGTTGGTGCGCCACAGCCTACAATCTTTGTGGGAGAT
>JBHAFO010000004.1:0-3224 GCA_041856145.1 Alloprevotella sp. | reverse complement strand
TACTTTTCTTACGTCGAGATTAAATCTCATTTGAATAAAGGAAAAGTATATTTCAGATGTAATAAAGGGTGTAAATCGCATAGCTCGCTGATTTACACCCTTCGTTGCGAAGAGAGAGGCTCTTTCTCTTGAACCTTCAAATAATATTATGCATACTCAATTTGCTGTATAATAGCAATTTAAATAGAATGTTAATAAAATAAGATTTCATACAAAATCTTTGGTAATATCAAAATTTGGGTGTAATTTTGGGTGCAGAAATCTATACACCCCAAAGCATGAATATCAAACGAAACATTATCTTCACGCTGGAGAGTCGGAAAAAGGACGGTGTTCTCATAGTTGAGAACGTACCTATCCGTATGCGTGTCAGTTTCGCTTCCAAGCGGATTGAGTTCACTACTGGCTATCGTATTGATGCAACCAAATGGGATGCAGATAAGCAACGTGTAAAGAATGGTTGTAGCAACAAACTGAAACAATCTGCTTCTAAAATCAATGCTTCACTCTTGGGATATTATACCGAGATACAGGAAATCTTCAAGAAGTTTGAAGTGGAAGAGATAATGCCCACACAGGAACAAATAAAAGAGGCATTCAATGCTCTGCACAAACCTATTGAGGAAGAAGCAAAACCAAAGAAATCAACGTCTAATACTTTCTACAAGATATTCGATGAGTTTGTGCGAGATTGCGGACGACAAAATGATTGGACTGATTCTACCTACGAGAAGTTTGCGGCAGTGAAAAATCATCTGATGAACTTCCGTGACGGACTTACGTTTGATTTCTTTGATGAGAAAGGGCTGAACGATTATGTTACTTATCTCCGTGATGTAAAGGAAATGCGCAATTCGACCATTGGCAAGCAACTTAGTTTCTTGAAATGGTTCTTACGTTGGGCTTTTAAGAAAGGTGTGCATCAGAACAATGCTTACGACAATTACAAACCGAAACTCAAGAGTACTCAGAAGAAAATTATCTTTCTCACTTGGGACGAACTCAATCGTCTCCGAGAGTTCGAAATATCAGCTTCCAAGCAAGCTTTAGACCGAGTGCGCGATGTTTTCCTCTTTCAATGCTTCACGGGCTTGCGTTATTCCGATGTGTTCAATCTTCGTAGAAGCGATATAAAGGGTGACCACATTGAGGTTACAACGGTCAAGACTTCCGATAGTCTGATTATCGAACTGAACAATCACAGCAAGGCGATTCTTGATAAGTACAAAGATGTGGCATTTGAAGATGACAAGGTGCTACCTGTTATCACCAATCAGAAAATGAATGATTATCTCAAAGAATTGGCAGAAATGGCAGGGATTGACGAGCCTGTACGCCAAACTTATTACAAAGGCAATGAGCGCATTGATGAGGTTACGCCTAAATATACCCTGCTTGGCACACACGCCGGTCGCAGAACATTCATCTGTAATGCCCTCGCCTTGGGTATTCCTCCGCAGGTGGTGATGAAGTGGACGGGGCACAGTGACTATAAAGCAATGAAGCTCTACATTGACATTGCTGACGACATCAAGGCGAATGCCATGAGCAAATTCAACCAATTATAATAGATTTCACGATGAACAACGATATAAAGAACACATATAAACAAGATTTATCTCCCATAGTGCATGCTATTGGGTTAGACTTAGAGCAGACCCAAGTGCGCGTGATTGCTTCAGCTAATGCTGATATGCTTTTCCATTATTGGAAAGTGGGGCATTTCATTCTCTACCTCCAAAAGAAAGAAGGTTGGGGAAGCAAAGTCATTGACAATCTTTCCAAGGCAATACGTTCTAAATTTCCGGACAAGAAGGGGTATTCTCGCAGAAACCTCTTCTATATGTGCCAATTCGCCAGTGCTTATCCGTTGGAGGTGCTGAAAGAAATGGACAGAGTAGATAGCTTGCTCAAAACTCCTACGGTAGAGAATGTTTTGAGCCTGACAAATGAGCTCAATCAAATTGTGCAACAGCCTGTTGCACTAATTCAAAATTCAGATATCCAGGGAGATATAATTGCGCAACAACCTGTTGCGCAATTGAGTGAAGTATCAGAAACTTTGTCGACTATCTACCACAGCGACGTTAGCCAGATAGAAGAAGTCTTCAAGCATTCAGCCATAGTTCGCACCAACTGGGCGAGCCATGTAACTCTGCTGAATAGTAAATTGCCTTTGGGCGAATGTTATTGGTATATCACGCAAGCTGTTTCCAATGGCTGGAGTCGCAATACTCTGCAAATGCAGATTGAGAGCAACCTTTTCGCTCGGCAGATTACGGCAAAGAAAGTGAGTAACTTTTCTGCACAACTGCCCAAACCACAAAGCGACCTTGCTAACTATTTGATGAAAGACCCTTACATCTTTGATATGATGGGGCAAACGGACAAGATAGCAGAAAAGGATATTGAACGGCAATTGGTTTCGCACATCACGAAGTATCTGCTTGAAATGGGCAGTGGTTTTGCCTTTGTAGCGCAGCAGAAGCACTTTGAAGTAGGCGACTCTGACTTTTATGCCGACCTCATTCTCTACAACATCCAACTGCACGCTTATGTAGTTATCGAACTCAAAGCGACGCCTTTCAAACCCGAATATATGGGGCAACTCAACTTCTATATCAATGTTGTGGACGATACTCTCCGTGGCGAACACGACAATAAGACCATCGGCCTGCTCCTCTGCAATGGCGGCGACAAGGTCGTAGCACAATATGCCCTCTCTGGCTACGACCAGCCAATCGGTGTAAGTGATTACCAACTTTCAAAGGCTATTCCCGAGAATTTGAAATCGGCTCTACCTACGGTGGAGGAAGTTGAGGAAGAACTAACTAAAATTGTAGAGCAAGTAAATTAAGCCATTTTTCATTATGACAGACCAAATCAAAGCACTATTATCCAAATTATCAGACTTGCATGAAGCAGAGCAAAAGAGAATAAAACAAGAAGAAGAGGAGGGGAAATGCTTTAATGTGTTTTCTGCTCTGCAACTCTGCTCAAACGAAGTTCGCTTGCATTCACGCTTACTCGCTGTGCTTCTCAACCCAAAGGCAGAGCATGGTTTAGGCTATAAGTTTCTCAAATCCTTCCTTCGCGCTATAGGTTTACAACAAGACTATATTTCGGACTGCAAAGAACCTATGGTGGAACGCAGTGTCGGAGAAGTAACAGATACAACAGGCGGACGAATAGATATTATTCTTGAAGATGGTAAACAAAAGCAT
>JBHAFO010000003.1:0-10412 GCA_041856145.1 Alloprevotella sp. | reverse complement strand
GATAGCGTTTATTCGCATCGAAATCTTTGGGCTTGATCATCCAACCATTGAGCGTCACGCCCTCTGAAGTGGTGAACGAGAACATTTCCTTCTGTCCCAACCTACCTGCAATTTTTTCCGTCAGTTCTTTATTATCAACAAGCGTTGTGAGTGTCTGCCCTTCCTTATTGTTTAAGGTGGTAATGGGAGGTTGGGTCATCGACGAGTAGACATTCATGAAATAGTTAAAGTCTGTCGAGAAAGTAGCGGCATTCGTCCCAGATTGCGTTGAAAGGCGTTTCGTCTTTCCTTTCTTAGTGGTCACAAACACAGCTTGGCGAGTGGGAGCTCCGTCAAAAGCGGCAAAGTAAGTCTGCTCGCTCTTAGGATCATAGCCATAGAACGCACTGATTTCGTTGCCCTTAGTGAGTTGTCGCACGAGCTTTCCGTCAAGCGTATAGAGATAGGCTTGGTTATAGCCAGAGCGGTCAGAAAGATAGGCGAAGCAGTTGGGGTAGAACTTCAAACTACCATAGGTGGTTTCCTTAATATACTTATTGCCTCTCTCTTGCAGGATATGTTTTGCTTCCCCTGTGTAAGGATTTGCCATGTAGATATTCATCTCATCCTGTCGGCGGTTGAGTGTAACAATGGCAAGCTTGTTGGCATCGTTTGTAAAGTAGATGCGAGGGATATACCCGTCGCTGTCCAAAGGCACAGCCACTTTCTGTATTTGTTTCTGCTCCAAGTTGTAAGTGTGCACACTTACCTTGGAATTTTCTGCGCCAGCCACAGGGTATTTATAGTTATACGCCCCAGGATATTCGTCGAATTGCATTTTTGCAGGCTTCATTCCCTTGAATTCCTGCATGCTATAAATGGGTACTTTGCTTTCGTCGTAACGTATCCAAGCCAAACTGCGAGAATCGGCACTGAAGTCGAAAGAACGATTAAGCGAGAACTCTTCTTCGTAAACCCAATCGGGAATTCCGTTGATGATCTCGTTGAACTTCCCGTCTGTGGTCACCTGCCACTCAGCATCGCTGTCCAAATGGCGCACGAAGAGATTATTGGCACGCACAAAGGCTACCATCTTTCCATTAGGTGAGAAGAGTGGCACTTGTTGCGCCCCGTCCATAGAAAGAGGGGAGTAATTTTTCGTCTTTACGTCATATATATAATGTATGGCTGTATAAGAACGTCGATAAATGCTCTGTGTTTGTGTGCGGAGAAGTATCTTGCTTTCATCAGGTGAGAACTCGTAGCCGTCAATACTTTGTAAATGAGCCTCGCCTTGCGCCGTGGCACAATCGAAAAGGACTTCAATCACTTCGCCAGTTTGGAAAGAACGACGAACAATCTGCCGGTGGTCATCACTCAGTTGCGTGTAGCTATTTCCTTGCTTGGTTGGCCGCATGCCATAAACCATTTGAGGACTATACACCCCCGCTGTGATATCCTTCAGCGTGAGGTCTTTGTTTTGTGCAAAGGCTATGGTCGCTGCACTTGAAAATAGGGCTACCAAAAGCAGAAACTTCTTCATATAAAAGTTGATTGTATTTCTTTCGCCAAAGATAAACAAAAAACTTGACTTATACGCTTTTTCTCCGCAAACTGTAGGGTAGAAGTGACAAAAATGCCTATTGAAGTGGCGATAGTTGTTGCAGGAAGTAGCCACCTTTAGAGCAAAAGAAAAAGGTTACGTGTCTCGCGACAAGTAACCTCGTACTAACCTTAAATCTAATACCATGAAAAACTGCTACAAAGGTAGAGTTTCTTTTTAGTTCCACCAAGCCGAAAAGCAAAAAAATGAACGAATGAAAGTTTTTTAATGTTTCTAACGGGATTGAAGATGTTGTAGTATTTACATATAATGCTTTCATTATTAAATGAAAGCATGGTAATAAAATCTCCTTGTGCTTCCAGAATACCCTTGAGGGCAGAGAAAAATTCCTTCTTGTGGAGATATTTTCGTCTTCCTGCGGTAACATTTTCCGTTTCGCAGTGTGACTTAGACAAAACACACTGCATTTTGTATAAATCACAGTGTGAAATGAACTTTTCCTCCGCCTCCAGTCGAGAATATTGGTGCAGGAAAGGGGAAGTCTTTGCGCATACAGAGAGAGCTATTGGCGTAAGGAGGAAAATGTGACCGCAAGGGAATGTTTGTACTCGTAGGACAAACAAACTTCCCTTGCGGTTGATGCGTTGCTCTCTGCCGTTTTTTCCTCGCTACGGCATAGGGTAAGCATATTTCGGGGCTTGATTATACTTGTTTGGCTGGAGGAAGAAGATGAGATACAATAAACCCCAGCAATTTCATCTTTTGAAAAAGCTGGGGCTTGAATTAGAAGATAGTGAAAGAGTAACTGCCCTTCCAAGGATTGTCGCTCGTGGCTTTCTGCATATAGCGTCGTTCGGAAAGTTCGCCCGTAAATCCAATACTGTCGGGCAATCCCCACCAAGGCTCTACGCATACGAAAGGAGCTTTTTGTCCTTGGGGCACCCAAATAAGAGTAGCAGGAGAAGGACAACGCACTGCCACTATTGGGCGTTGGCGACTATCAAAGAGAGTGACAAAGTCGGCTTCGTTCTCCTCAAAAATGAGTGCTTCGTTGGCAAAGGTTTCTACTGTCACGGGAATAAAGCCTTCGTCATTCTTGGGAATGTCATAGCGTTCAGACTCCATACAACCGCCTTCGCCAGCACGTAGGACGTGCGTTGCTTTGCCCTCTACACGGATACAGCCATAGTTGTCTGCTTCGTCTTCATAGGTGCGGACATTGAAGCCAGGGTGTCCACCAATTTGGAACAGCATCTCTTCGTTGCCCAAATTCTCCACCTCAAAATCAACGACAACTTCCTTTGCTTTCAATGTGTAGGTGGCATGCAGACGGAAGGGGAAAGGATAGGCTTTCAAATCCTCCTCCGTGCTTGTGTAAGTGAAGGTTGCCGTGTCGTCTTCCTTCTTTGTCACTGTCCAAAGGCGGTGACGAACAAAGCCATGCAATGACTGTTCATACTCCTTGCCATTGTGGCGGAAGTGCCCTTGCCAGTAGCGTCCCGTATTGGGGAACAATATGGGCGAAGTGCCGTCCCAGAATTCTTTGTTACCCTGCCAAAGGATTTCACGACCAGTGGCTAACTCAATCAAACTCTTCATCTCTGCGCCTTGCTCAGCTATCGTGAGACGTAAATAAGCATTCTCGAGTGTCTGCATAATGGGATGATGAATATAGTTGTAGATGAATGATATTTATAGTGTTAGGAGAGTAAACCTTAATAGCGTCTGAAATACAATTCCTTTTGGTTTATTTTCAGAACAAGTGCAGAGTTGTTGAGAGTTGTAACCTCAAAAACAGGCGTGTCGGAGGTGATTCCATAAAATTCCAACTCCTTGAGGTCTGCGTCTGTGAGGAGCGTATCTTGCTCGAAGGTGCTGCGATAAAGTTTCGTGAGACTCAGCTGATTGTTCTTCAAGTCGAAAGTGCTTGCAAATGTGCCAACTGGCAAGTGAAACTGCGCCAGCTCTAAATGCACGGTCAAGCTCGAGTTATCAGCTTTAGTATTATAAGTCGTCGTTTGCTCATCTGCCAGACTAACAACTTGCGTGAGTTGCCAGTAGCCATCAATAGGACCATTGTCAGAGAGGCGGTCACAACTCCAGAGGATAGCTATCGCAGAGAATATTAGAAGAATACGTTGTAGGTGTCGCATATACTACAAATAGATTGAGAGTCCAAAAATCTTTTCTTACTACAGTAAGGAGTTTGGTCTGACATTGGTTTAGAAAAGAATGCCTGTTTTGCCAATAGTAATTGACACGCCAAAGCTCCGCTGATGATGGTTGCCCCTGTCATTGCCTAAGCCAACAGTGGCGTTCCAACCATAGAGTTTTGATGCAGGATTGCTGAAACGATAACTCACCTCCGTGAGTAGGCTGTTCTTGTACTTAGGATCGGGGAAAAGGTTGGCATAACTTCCCCAATTCTTTGTGTGAGAAAACAAAATACGGTAGGAGAGGTTGTTCGTGGGCTTACCTGCAATGCCGAAATGATGCCCTTGAAAACGATTGTTGAACTTTAATGCGTTATCATAAAGGGGCGAATAATAGAGCGGATTGCCTATGGCTTGTCCCCAATGTTGCCAACCTGGATAAAGTCCATGGTTGTAATAATCGTCTCCACCGCTAATTTGATAGGGAAGTTGGGGAGTCTTGTTGTGCAGTATGCTTCCAGTCTGATCTTTAGTGGTGATGTATTCATAGACCACAGCATCTACAAATGGATTTTTGGGCGGAGTGACCTCCAAACCTATCAAGCCGTCTTTCCAGCCATACTGGAGGAAAAGTTGTGAGTGATCCTCAAAGAAATGGTCGAAGTAGGCACGTACTTTCCAGTCCTTAGCGTGATAGCTCAGACTAAACACCCAGCTACCGAGCATATTGCCTGCAACGTTGTCGTATGCGCCATCTGTTTCATCTCGACCGCCTCCATAAATGGCTCTAACCGCATCACCCAATCCTTTGGGTTGGACGAAAAGCACATTGTCAAACTGGTCATAAATAGTTCCCCCAAAGATTGTTGCCATTTCCAAGCCCCCTTCAAACACGAGAGGGAACTTACGTTCGTCGCCCAAACGCAAATAGCCTGCTTTGCCATGGTAAACTGCTCCTTTGGTGTACCATGTCTTGGCAGTCTCGCTATAGTGTTGGAGGAATTTCCCGTCTGTCAAGAGTCCATAGGAGAAATGTCCTTTAATCTTTATCCAGTCGTTATTCTTGAAAACTCGAATATAATTAGGCGTTTCAATGCGTACCTGGGGGATTGGGCGAGCATTCGTACCAAAGGTTTGACTACCCGAAGAAAGCAGGGGATGTTTCAATTCGGAAGCATACTCCTTGCTACCAATGGTTAGCCGCACACGTTTATAGTCGAAGTCGGCATAGAGTTGTTGCACTATGAAGTCGCTGGTGAAGTTTTTGGCTACTGCAAAATCTGCTCCATAGCCTATTCGCCAGTTGCGTAAGCTATCTGTGCGACTGTCGTGCTTCAATCCCAAACGCAAATAGCCATAGTCGCCCTCTACGCTGGATAGCCCGTGTCGATTGGCACTGATCCACAAAGGAGTTTGATGCGAGGACGTCGTGAAATTGATCTCTGCTTTGTAGTCGGCTGATTGCAACGAGCGTTGCAAAGCTGATTGCGCTTGCAATCGCTCCCCAATGAAGGGAGAAACTGCAAGCGCAAGGAAAAGGTAAGTTGATTTCATAGATAAATTTAAAAGGCTGTTGCACATAAATTACTTAGCGAAGCTCACTGAACGAGTCTCACGGATAACAGTGATTTTCACCTGTCCGGGATAAGTGATCTCGTCTTGGATGCGCTTAGCGATATTATTGCTCAAACTTTCAATTTGTTTGTCGTCAATTTTGTCAGCACCTACGATGACACGCAACTCGCGTCCAGCCTGAATGGCATAGGTCTTTGTCACCTCAGGATAGCTGGCTGCGATACTCTCCAAATCGTGCAATCGCTTGATATATGCTTCCACGATTTCTCGGCGTGCGCCAGGACGTGCACCGCTGATCGCATCACAGACTTGCACGATGGGCGCAATGAGTGAGGTCATCTCTATCTCATCGTGGTGTGCACCGATGGCATTGACCACATCGGGCTTTTCTTTATACTTTTCTGCGATCTTCGCTCCGTAGAGGGCGTGTGGCAGTTCTGTTTCCTCATCGGGCACTTTACCAATGTCGTGCAAGAGACCAGCACGCTTAGCCTTCTTAGGATTAAGTCCCAGCTCTGCTGCCATGATTGAACAGAGGTTGGCAGTTTCACGGGAGTGCTGCAAAAGGTTTTGTCCATAAGAGGAACGATATTTCATCTTGCCTACAATGCGGATAAGTTCAGGATGTAAGCCGTGAATACCAAGGTCGATAGCTGTGCGCTTGCCTGTTTCGATGATTTCCTCATCCACTTGTTTCTTCACCTTCGCTACTACTTCTTCAATGCGGGCAGGATGAATACGTCCGTCTGCTATGAGTTGATGCAATGCCAAACGACAAATTTCACGACGCACGGGGTCGAAAGCAGAGATAACGATGGCTTCGGGCGTGTCATCAACCACGATTTCAACACCAGTAGCGGCTTCGATGGCGCGGATATTACGTCCCTCACGCCCGATGATGCGTCCCTTCACTTCGTCATTCTCAATGTGGAAAACGGTGACGCTATTCTCGATGGCTGTTTCAGTGGCTACACGCTGAATACTCTGAATAACAATTTTTTTCGCCTCGCGGTTGGCGGTCATCTTTGCATCGTCTATCACTTCATTGATATACGACTGTGCGCTGGTGCGTGCCTCAGCTTTGAGCGACTCAACCAGCTCCTTCTTTGCCTCTTCTGCGGAGAGATTGCTAATTTCCTCTAACTTTTTGATTTGCAGCTGTTGGTGACGGGCAACCTCCTCCTCTCTTTGGGTCAAGGCGTGTTGCTTCTGATCGAGCTGCTTCTCTGCGGTGTCAAGCTCAGACTTGCGACGGTTAATCTCTTCCTGCTTCTGGTTGATAGAAATCTCGCGTTGTTTGATTTTGTTCTCAGCCTGCGCAATTTTCTGGTTGCGCTGTTGCGCCTCGCTTTCAAGCTGTGATTTCTCATTGAGATATCGCTCCTTCGCCTCAAGCATCTTCTGTGTTTTGATAACCTCAGCTTGTTGCTGTACCTCATTGAGCATTTTCAGATACTTACGGTTGAGGATGTAGCGGAATATGCCATATCCCAAGCCACAGCCAATGATGAAAGCGACAAGGAGCAGGGTGAATGTTGTTATAGTCATTATTAAAATTTTGCTATGAATATATAAGTGTAAATTGTTTGTTATCTAAGAAAATAGAGGGGTGCTATTTTGCACTATCTGCCTTCTTTAATATTGCCTCAATCTCCTCGGTGAGTGTAGCGATACTCTCACAAAAAGGAGCTGTGCTACGATCCTCTTCTAATTGAAGTGCGTGCACCGCAAACTGTAGGGTCACGTTTGTGAGATGGCGTTCGGTGCTTTGCTGAGGATAAGCGGTCTCGTAGCGTGCCAGTATCATATTGATACTTTCAGCCGCACGGCGATAAATGGCTTCTTGTTCGTGAGGAATAATAATCCTCTGTGTTTGTTTGCCAATCAGTAAGTTGATTTGTATCTTGTCTTCTTGAGCCATGGCTTAATTGCTTAAAGATTCAACAATGCGATACATTTATCGACCTCTCTAATGAGCTTATTCACTCTGTTGCGGGTTTCTTTGACATCAGCATCCGTGACCTCGAGTATCTTTGCCATTTTGAGTTTGCCCAAATCCTCACGCAGGCGAGTGATCTCGCCTTGCGCTTGTGCCGACTGCTCTTGTAGCTCTTTCTTCTCTGCTTGCAGGGTGTGACAAAGGGCTTCCAACTCTTTGTGTCGTTGGAGGAGGAGGCGCACTTGCGTTTCTAAACGGTGGAGCAGAGTGGCTTCGTCTTTTGTCATAATAGGGCAGTTGATGATTAAGGGCGCATGGCGGACTGGCTATCCGCTCCCTCTCGTATGGCTCTTAATGCGTTTTACTTTTCGTCCTCTGTGTCTTGAGGCTTTGGCTCTTTCTTTGCGAGGAGGACTATATTATAAACATATTCAGTCATCCATTCAGGACTGTAATTGAGCGACAGCGCACCTTGACGGATATTACGCACGGCGCGCGCCACGCCTGCATCGCTCCAATTATCCTTGGTCATAATGTCATTGACCTGCTTGGCTGTCAGATTGCGCAAAGTTCCTTTGAGGAAAGAGGGCAGACGGAATTTCCATTTCATCAAATTGCCCATCACCATCATCAGTTCCTGCGAAAAGCCTTGGAATTGAAACAAATATTTCTGCATAGCCTGCGGATTCTTGCAGTGCGTGCGTACACTTTGGTCAATCTCTTTAAAGAAATTGTCGCTCAATCCGTAAATCTCTTGAAGCATTTTTTTGCACTGTTTCTTCTCTCCAATTCCCAATTTATTGTTTACTGTGGGCACACGTAGGGTGGTCTTAAATACACGGAGGTCTGGAAATTGGGCGATATTGCTGATTCCAAGATTAGATGCCATAAGCGCTTGGTAGTAAACCCGGATAAGGGTCATAAAGTCTTCCATTCCGCCTGTGCGCCAACCCTTCTCAGCTTCAGTTGCTTTGCTTTTGAATATTTTGCTAAAGATGTTCATTGGTTTTGCTATATATGTACTGCAAAAATACGCTTTTCTCGTGAAATAATAGTCCTTATTCCTCTATAAGTTTTAATGCTTTTGGTCAAATTCTTGTCCGCGAGCAGATTGCAGAGCTTAGTTTTGCGATTAAAATAGTCTCGCAGGGCGTGTGTTGTAACAGGCTTTTAGGTCGAAAGAGAATAGGGACTATAGAGATTAAAGTCTTAAAGATGCATACCTTTATTTAGATTTTGAAACATTTGGACTTGGAGGAAATGGAGTGAAATCTTATCTTTGTAGTAGAAAAAGGAGGGGGGTAGCCGAGAGGCTTTTCTCCCTCTTTTTTTGCTGTAAGGGTCACTTCTTGAGGCGCATTACGAAAAATCGTGATGCGCCTTTCGGATTTTTTAGTTGGTAACTTGTCGAAACGCGAGGCGTGTAGCGTGATTTTTTCAAAAGTCGGAGTGTTAAAAAGTGGAGCGGAATGTTATATCTTTGGGCTATCTTGTCGTAGAGGACGAATTCATTGAAACGGTGGAGAAAGGATTTGATTTTTCTTTTCGGTACCGAGGGAAGTGACTGGAGCGAGAACGTGATTGGTGGCTTGCATATAGTTTCAGTTGCAAACTAAGGCTGTCAATGCTATGTGGTTGCGTGTGATTATCAGCGAAGAACTTATAAAAAGTAGGCTTCAAGGAGCGTTTTTTAGAAGAGAAAACGCTACCTTTGCAGTGGTTATAGAATCCTTTGTAAATCAAAGTATCTGTTCGTTTTTAAATGGAATAAAGATGAGTAAGAAGAACGTGCTTCCTGAGTTGGTGTTTGAAACGAGTTGGGAGGTTTGCAATAAAGTGGGAGGCATATATACAGTATTGTCTACCCGTGCCAAGACGCTCTGCGATGCCTACGAAAAGGCGGGTGTAGGACGTCTTGTATTTTTAGGACCTGACGTCTGGAGCGAAACGCCTTCGCCTTATTTCACAGAGGATGCTACGCTCTTGCCCGATTGGAAGGCAAAGGCGGAAGAACATGGTATGAAGGTGCGAATTGGTCGCTGGAATGTACCAGGAAATCCTGTAGCTGTGTTGATAGATTTCGCAAAGTATTATGAGAAGAAGGATGTTATTTACGAACAAGCCTGGCGTTTGTTTGGTGTAGACTCTCTTCACGCTTATGGAGATTACGATGAGTCGTCAATGTTTTCCTTCGCCGCGGGTCGTTTTGCTGAGGTTATTAGTGAATCTTTCTATACTAAGAAAAATCGCATCATCTACCAAGCGCACGAATGGATGTCGGGTTTGGGAATGCTTTTCCTGAAGCATCATTTGCCTTGGGTAAAGACTATTTTCACGACACACGCCACTTCGATTGGTCGTTCTATCACCACGAACAACAAGAACCTCTACGAGTATTTCTCTGGGTATAATGGCGACCAAATGGCGCGCGAGCTTAATATGGAGGCCAAGCATAGCGTAGAGAAACAGAGTGCGCACTATTGCGATTGTTTCACTACCGTGAGTGCTTTCACGGATAAGGAGTGCGTTCAGCTCTTGGAGAAGGCTGCCGATGTGGTATTGCCCAATGGCTTTGAAGCTGACTTCGTACCCAAAGGTACTGCGCTGACAAAGGTCGTGAAAGAGGCTCGTGCACAGTTACTCCGCATAGGATCTGCTCTGACAGGCGTGACTTTGGATGACAGCACGTTCATCTTCTCAACGAGTGGGCGCAACGACTTCCGTTGCAAAGGCTTTGATGTGTATATGCAGTCGATTGCACAACTCAAGGCATTGGTGGCAGAGAATCCCAAAGTTTTGGGCAAGCATCGCCATGTGTTGGCTTTGATCGAAGTTCCTTGCTGGGTGTCTGGTCCACGCGCCGATTTGCAGACACGACTTGCAGACACGGCAGAACACGAAGATGCTTTGCCAAATCCTTTCTTGACCCACGATTTGCACAACTTCTCGGACGATCGCATTGTACGTATGATGCAAGAACTTGGATTGACTAACGAAGACGATTCGCCCGTGAAGACAATTCTCATCCCTTCTTATTTGGAGGGCGCAGACGGCATCTTCGACACGCCTTATTATAGCCTGCTTGCAGGCAATGACCTTTGCGTTTATCCTTCTTACTATGAGCCTTGGGGCTATACTCCCTTAGAAAGTTGCGCCTTCTCAATCCCAACGATCACGACCGACCTTTCAGGTTTTGGGCAAT
>JBHAFO010000002.1:0-6211 GCA_041856145.1 Alloprevotella sp. | reverse complement strand
CTGTTGGTTATTGACGGTCAAAACCCCGTAGATGACTGGTACATTGCTGGTTGTGTTGAGTTGCGCTAAGCCTTGGGTTACGCCGTCGCAGATATAATCGAAATGTGGAGTGTCGCCTCGCACGACTGTACCAATAGCAATAACGACATCGACCAAGCCACTCTTGATGAGTTGTGCTGCCCCAAAAACGAGCTCAAAGCTCCCAGGGACGTGCATCGTCTTGATGTTGGTTTCCTTTGCGCCATACTGGAGCAAAGTTTTGGTGGCGTCAGCCAAGAGTTTGCCATTGATTTCGCTATTCCATTCGCTGACAACGATGCCGAAGCGCATATCGGAGGCGTCAGGGATAGGGGAGAGGTTCTCTGCGGTGAATTGAAAAGCGTTGGAACTCATAGTGTATTGCTTCTTGGGTGGGAGGTGTGAGAAATTAAAAAATAGTTCTCTGACCAAGTTGCCTCTGTCAGAGAACTATTATAGAGGATAGTCGGGCGTTAGACTTAGCGTGTTGCACGCTCAATGTAACGCTGAATGTATGGGTCTTGCACAGAAGAACCGTCAGGCGTAGGTTGCTCGGACGAGATCTGTGAAGTGGGATAATCATTCTTGATAGTTTCGTAAACTTCCTTCGCCTCGGCATATTTCTTTTGGCTTTCCAAAAGAATGCCGGCTTGGAGGAGATAGAATGGGCTCAATGCCTCGTTGTCTGCTTGCTCTGCTGCTTCCTTGAAAGTGGCAATGGCTTTGTCCACTTGATTGTTAGAGGCATAGCAGTTTGCCAAAGTTGAAAGTACAGCGGGGGTCAGAGAGTGGTCGTTTTGCGGAGAGAAATCCTCCAAATAAGGGATTGCCTCTTTCTTTTTGCCTTGTTGCGCCAAACAGATACCAGCATAAGCGTTGGCTATGTTAGCACCATCGGTAAAACTGTAGCCATTAGCAATGCGAATGAAGCCTGGGAAAGTTTTGCCGTCACCCTTGAGGGCTTTGTCAAAGTCTTGTGCTTGTACATACTGCACGCCTTGACCGATCAGTTCCTGCGCCTTCTCGTTCTGACTCTTGAGGTAGAAATAACCCCCAATGCAAAGACCAATGATGGCAACTACGGCTACAGCACCATAAATGACACGATTGCGGTTTTTGATGAAAAAGGCTTGGGAATTTACCAAGGCGTTGTCCACCGCCGAATGCTTTTGTTCTTGATTTGATGACATGTATCTGATGTTTTATTTGTTGCAAAGTGGAAGTGCACGGGGCACTTGTAGGGAATTTTCCCAAGCAAAAATACAATTTTCTTGCCTACTAATCAAACTCTCTGCCCTTATTTCTATTATCTCCGACTGATTTTCTTATATTTTCTCGCTTGGAGGGGAAGAGAGCAGGCATAAAAAATCGTGTTCCACACGCTGGGTGTAGAACACGAGAGAATGTTGTGTCTAATTGGATTAGAACTCGGCAGAGCGTGGCGTGCGTGGGAATGGAATGACATCACGGATGTTTTGCATGCCCGTTACAAAAAGAATCAGACGCTCAAAGCCCAGACCAAAACCGCTATGTGGGCAAGTGCCGAACTTGCGGGTGTCGAGATACCACCACATATCTTTCATCGGAATATTCAGCTCATTGATGCGTGCTACGAGCTTGTCGTAAGACTCTTCACGCTCTGAACCGCCAATGATTTCACCGATCTGTGGGAAGAGCACGTCCATTGCGCGCACCGTCTTGCCGTCCTCGTTCTGCTTCATATAGAACGCCTTGATTTCCTTAGGGTAGTCGGTCAAGATGATGGGGCGTTTGAAATGTTCTTCCACCAAGAAGCGTTCGTGCTCGCTGGAGAGGTCTGTGCCCCAAGTGACGGGGAATTCAAACTTGCGACCCTCGGCGATAGCTTTTTGAAGCACTTCGATACCCTCGGTATAGGTCAAGCGCAAGAAGTCGTTATTGACCACAAAATGCAGACGCTCCAAGAGAGTCTTGTCTACCATGTTGTTGAGGAACTCGAGGTCGTCCTTACAATTTTCTAAAGCCCAGCGGATACAATATTTAATAAAGTCTTCCGCCAAGTCCATATTGTCGGTGATGTCGTTGAACGCTACTTCTGGCTCAATCATCCAAAACTCTGCCAAGTGGCGAGGGGTGTTGGAATTCTCAGCACGGAAGGTTGGACCAAAGGTATAGATAGCACCGAGAGCTGTTGCACCGAGCTCGCCTTCGAGTTGCCCGCTCACTGTGAGTGAAGCGTGCTTGCCAAAGAAGTCGTCAGTATAATCTACCTGTCCCTCCTCCGTCTTGGGCAGATTGTTCAGATCTTGCGTCGTCACTTGGAACATTTGTCCCGCGCCCTCTGCATCGGATGCCGTGATGATAGGTGTGTGGAAGTAGAAGAAGCCGTGATCATGGAAATAGCGGTGAATTGCCATCGCCATGTTGTGACGGATGCGGAAGACAGCACCAAAGGTGTTCGTGCGCAGACGCATGTGAGCGTGTGTGCGCATATATTCAAATGTCTGACCCTTCTTCTGCATAGGGAAGTCGGCATCGCAAGTGCCCAAGACTTCAATACTTGTCGCTTGAATCTCAGAGGCTTGTCCTGCTCCCTGACTTTCAACGAGCGTGCCCACCACGCTCAAACAAGCACCCGTTGTGATTTGCTTGAGCATCTCTGCATCAAATTGCTCCACGTCGGCAACAATTTGCACATTCTTGATGGTCGAACCATCGTTGAGGGCGATGAAGTTTACATTCTTGCTACCACGGCGGGTGCGCACCCAGCCTTTCACATTTACCGTGCTACCAAAATTTGTGCTATGAATAAGGTCTACTATCTTTGTTCTTTTGAGAGATTGCATAGGAGTTCTTGCAAATTTAGAGTGTATGGAAGGGGATTTTATTCAAATGCACCCATGCGAAGCATATTGACTTCTTGCTCCGTGAGGTAACGCCAGTCGCCACGCTTGAGGTTCTTCTTTGTCAAGCCTGCGAAGTAAACACGGTCGAGCTTAGTTACATGATAACCCAAGCTCTCAAAGATTCGACGCACGATGCGGTTACGGCCGCTGTGAATCTCTATGCCTACTTGTTTTTTGTCCGTAGGGCTGGCATATTCCACCTGGTCGGCTTTAATCTCGCCATCCTCCAAAACGATACCTTCAGCGATTTCACGCATGTGAGCTGCCGTTACATTTTGGTCGAGATAGACGTGATAGATCTTTTTCTTGAGGAATTTGGGATGCGTGAGCTTAGAGGCGAGTTCACCGTCATTGGTCAGCAAGAGAACTCCCGTCGTGTTACGGTCAAGGCGTCCCACTGGATAGATGCGCTCGGGGCATGCGTTGTGCACGAGATCCATCACAGTCTTGCGGTTTTGAGGGTCGTCGCTCGTTGTCACATAGCCTTTGGGCTTGTTGAGTAGCACATACACTTTCTTCTCCAAGCGCACGAGTTCGCCGTGAAAGCGTATCTCGTCAGTGCGGTAAATCTTTGTGCCAAGCTCTGTAACCACATTGCCGTTCACAGTTACCACGCCAGCGTTGATATACTTGTCCGCGTCGCGACGAGAACAGACACCTGCATTGGCGAGGAACTTGTTAAGGCGCAAAGGAGCTGTTGGATCGAGGATCACCTCCTTATAATCTATGCGCACCTTGCCAGGATTGGGGCGTTTTGCCTTAGGGGTAGGGCGTTGTTGTTGGTAAGGACGATGGTTGGAATAGCCTTGACGTTCACCATAAGGCTGATTGCGGTTGTCGCCATAAGAAGGACGACCTTCTCCATAGGAAGGGCGATTGTCACCATAGGAGTTGCGATTGCCATAGCCCTGGTTGCGGTTGTCACCATAAGAGCTACGGTTGCCATAAGGCGTACCTTGCTGACCTTGTGAACCGTAAGGACGATACTGTGTCTGCTCTGTGCGAGGACGGAAAGGGCGTGGGGCTTGTTCGTAACCGCCTTCACGATTGGGGCGAGGGCGTTGTGAATAAGAGTTTGGCGTATAGCCTCCTTGCTGTGGGACTTCTCTGTTAAAGCGTGGGCGAGGTGTGCGTCCAGCGCGAGGCTCGTTAGGATTGTTGTTGTACTTGTTAAATGGACGATCTCCTTGGCGGTATTCGCTACGGAAGTTGCGACCATTACTGTTGTAGGCAGGGCGATTAGTTGAGTAGCCCTGGCGGTTCTCTTGGCGGTCGTCACGACCGTCGAAAGAGCTCTTCTGGAAAAAATCCTCACTCATTTCGGTTCTGATAAGCTATAGCCTCTCGGCTATGTTCTGTAATAATTGAAAAATGAATTATATCCCAGTGTAATTCTGGGGGGTAATTGCCGAAAGTTCGGCTCTTATTTCGTCGCTCACCTCCAAGGTGGCAATAAAATCTTTGATGGAGGCTTCGGTGATAGCCTCATTCTTGCGTGTCAAAGCTTTTAGCGCCTCGTAAGGTGAAGGATAGGCTTCACGGCGCAAGATGGTTTGGATGGCTTCTGCCACCACAGCCCAGTTTTCTTCTAAGTCTTGGTTGAGAGTTTCCTCGCTGAGTAGGAGTTTGTTCAAACCCTTGAGGGTGCTGTCGAAAGCTATCAAGGCGTGTCCCATTGGGACGCCTATGTTACGAATAACTGTTGAGTCTGTTAAGTCGCGCTGTAGTCGGCTGATAGGCAACTTCGCACTGAGATGCTCTAAAATGGCATTAGCAATTCCGAGATTGCCCTCCGAATTTTCAAAATCAATGGGGTTTACTTTGTGGGGCATAGCACTTGAACCCACTTCGCCCGCTTTGATTTTTTGCTTGAAGTAACCCATGGAAATGTATTGCCAGACATCTCGGTCTAAATCAATAAGGATTGTCTGCACACGACGCATAGCATCGAAAATACAAGCGAAGTTGTCGTAGTTACTAATCTGCGTGGTAAAGACTTCACGCTCCAAGCCAAGATGTTCTGCCAAGAACTTTTCGCCCAACTCCTTCCAGTTATAGTTTGGATAAGCCACGTGATGAGCGTTGAAATTGCCCGTAGCCCCACCGAATTTGCCTGAGTGTTTGCAAGCTTTCAAGGTGGCGAGTTGCTCCTTGAGGCGGTAAACAAAGACCATAAATTCCTTGCCCAAACGTGTGGGAGAGGCTGGCTGTCCGTGAGTCTTCGCCAGCATCGGAATCGCCGACCACTCATTCGCCATTTTTTCTAAGGAGTTGATGATCTCTTCGAGCTTTGGAAAGTAAATTTCCTCCAGCGACTCTTTGAGCATCATGGGGAAAGCGGTGTTGTTCACGTCCTGCGAAGTCAGTCCGAAGTGGATAAATTCTTTCGCTGCATCGACTGAAGGCATGCCAGCAATGCGTTCCTTGATAAAATACTCAATGGCTTTTACATCGTGGTTGGTCACAGCCTCAATGTCCTTTATTCGCTGTGCATCTTCTGCCGTGAATTCCTTATATATATTACGTAGCTGGGGGAATAGCGTTGCGTCTACTGCCTTGAGTTGTGGCAGGGGAATTTCGCAGAGGAATATGAAATATTCTATCTCCACGCGCAGGCGATATTGCATCAAGGCTTGTTCAGAGAAAAAAGCTGAAAGCGCTTGTGTGCTTCGCATGTAGCGACCGTCAATGGGCGACACAGCTGTGAGAGGAGAAAGCGTTGCAAAAGGAGAGGAGGTTACCATGGATTTATGGGGATTGTTGTTTGCGCTACAAAGTTACGAATAAAAATAAAGTATGCCCTCATCCTTAACCAATTATTATAAGGTGGAGAACATACTTTTTGAGGTAAAGCACGAGTGCCGATAGGTGTTAGAATTTCTTACCCGTGATGATGGCAACAGATGTGAGGTAGATAATTTTAATATCTAACCACAACGAGCCTCGGCGCAGATAATCCAAATCCATCTCTGTGCGGGTGATCATTTTCTCAATCGTATCGGTGTAGCCATTATAAAGCGTCGCCAAAGAAAAGATACCTGGGCGCACTTGATAAAGGTCTACATATTGTGGACAGCGTTCCACTATTTGATCAATGAAGAACTGACGTTCGGGACGATAACCCACAAAGGACATATCCCCGATGAGTATATTCCAAAGTTGTGGAAACTCATCGATGTGGTGCGTACGTATGAAGTCGCCCACTTTTGTGAGCCGGCGATCGCCCTCCGAGTAGAGCTGTGGACTGTTGTTCTTCTCTGCATCGGTACGCATAGAACGGAATTTGTAAAGCATAAAGGGCTTGCCAT
>JBHAFO010000001.1:0-2717 GCA_041856145.1 Alloprevotella sp. | reverse complement strand
TAAGGCAAGCCGATGAACTTTCGGGCGTAGTAAAGCACTGCATTCCCCTTGGGCGACTCCTGCAAAAGCTGTTCGATGCACACCGAGTCCTGCTCCTTATATATGGTCTGCGCCGAGGCAAGCAGGAGAAAAGTGAATGCTAAGAGGAAAAGAAAGAGGCGTTTCATATACTATATTTTCAGCTAAGGTACGAAAAAAGCCGTGTTCTCGAAAGAAACACGGCTTTTAATTGCATTTTATAAAGCGACGGAACGGCTTACATCATACCGCCACCCATACCTGGCGCACCCATCGGCATAGCAGGCACTTCTTCTTTCTTATCACAGATTACACATTCTGTGGTCAAGAACATACCCACCACGCTTGCTGCGTTCTCCAAAGCTACACGAGAAACCTTGGCAGGGTCTACAACACCAGCTGCACGGAGATCTTCAAAACGGTCGAGCTTAGCATTGTAGCCAAAGTTGCCCTCGCCTTCACGCACCTTGTTCACGATCACTGCGCCCTCTAAGCCTGCGTTGGCGCAGATTTGGCGCAAAGGTTCTTCGATGGCACGGCGCACGATGTTGATACCCGTTGTTTCGTCGGCATTATCGCCTGTGAGTCCATCGAGAGCAGCTTGTGCACGGATAAAGGCTGTCCCACCACCAGTTACGATACCTTCTTCGATAGCCGCACGAGTGGCGCAAAGAGCATCGTCGCAACGATCTTTCTTCTCTTTCTGTTCGGTCTCAGAAGCTGCACCAACTTCCAGCACGCAAACGCCACCGCTCAACTTCGCCAAACGCTCTTGCAACTTTTCCTTATCGTAGGAAGAAGTTGTGCCTGCAATTTCGTTCTTAATTTGGCTGATGCGCTCTGCGATATTCTCTTTCTGACCAGCACCGTTCACTATGGTCGTATTCTCCTTAGAGATTGTCACCTTCTCCGCTGAGCCAAGCATTTCAAGGGTAGCTTGGTCGAGCTTCAAGCCCTTTTCTTCACTGATGACAACGCCACCTGTGAGTACTGCGATGTCTTCGAGCATAGCCTTACGACGGTCGCCAAAGCCTGGGGCTTTCACGGCACAAATCTTCAGCTGACTGCGGAGGCGGTTCACAACCAAAGTGGTCAAGGCTTCGCTATCCACGTCCTCTGCAATCACCAGCAAAGGACGGCCACTCTGAACTGCGGGTTCGAGGATGGGGAGGAAATCCTTGAGGTTGCTGATCTTTTTATCATAGATGAGGATGTAGGGTTGCTCCATCTCGCAGTGCATCTTCTCGCCATCGGTTACGAAATAGGGAGAGAGATAACCACGATCGAACTGCATACCTTCTACTGTCTTCAATACAGTGTCACGACCCTTGGCATCTTCAATCGTGATAACGCCGTTCACGCTCACGGCACGCATACCATCGGCGATGAGCTTACCAATCTCGTTGTCGTTATTGGCAGAGATGGTAGCAACTTGTTCTATCTTATCGTAGTTTTCACCCACTTGCTCGGCTTGCTCTTGGATGTGCTTCACCACCTTAGCCACAGCCTTGTCGATGCCACGCTTTACGTCCAAAGGATTTGCACCAGCAGCGACATTCTTCATTCCCTCCGTGAGAATGGCTTGCGCCAACACCGTAGCGGTGGTTGTACCATCGCCTGCATCGTCACCAGTCTTGCTGGCAACGCTCTTCACGAGTTGTGCACCAGCATTTTGGAAAGCGTCTTCAAGTTCAATTTCTTTAGCCACAGAAACACCATCCTTTGTGATACGAGGTGCGCCAAACTTCTTGTCGATAACAACGTTGCGCCCTTTAGGACCAAGCGTTACCTTCACTGCATTCGCCAAAGCGTCTGCTCCTTCGCGCAAAAGGCCACGGGCTTCTACGTCATACTTTATTTCTTTTGCCATGATTGTCTATTTTGTCAGAATGAGAAACTAATTATACTATATATAATAAGGAGTGTTACCCAACGATTGCGAGCACATCGCTCTGGCGCATGATGAGGAACTTCTCTCTGTCGAATTCGACTTCAGTGCCAGCATATTTGCCATAGAGCACCACATCGCCTTCTTTGAGCACCATCTCTTCGTCCTTTGTGCCACCGCCAACAGCGAGCACTTTGCCTTGCAAAGGTTTTTCCTTAGCCGTGTCGGGAATGATGATACCGCCAATGGTTTTCTCTTCTGCAGGAGCGGGTTGAATCAACACGCGGTCTGCCAATGGTTTAATTGCCATAACTTGGATTGTATTTGATTGTTTGTTGAATTTATATTCGTACTCCAAATTAAGCAAAGCTTATGCCAAAACATTTTCATGCGCCACTATTTTCTCTTCCTTGTGCCCAAAAACTTCACGCCCTGCGCCAACATTTTTGTCTTGAGGGCTTGGATTTTCGTCTGGAGGCGTAGAAAAACTTTAGTTTCCACTGAAAACTATATAATTTGCACTGAAATCTATATAATTATCAGTGCAAACTAAACTTTTTCTCCGCCTCCAGTCGAAAATATCAGCCCGCCAGACAAAAATGTTGGCGCAAGAAGACTTTTCTTCTTGCGCCAATCGTGAGATTTTCCTATTGCTTTGAGTGAGCATTTAGGAGCGAGGAGGAACATTTACAAGTCAAATCTTGGCTCTTGCAAGGCTTGGTAAATGCGCTTGACAAGGGCAGGAACGGCATAGTCGTCCCGCTCGTCTAAAGGAACTGCAAGGTAGCCCTCGGGCGGTGGCGTGCCTTCG